>CAMNBW010000046.1 GCA_946533525.1 uncultured Lachnospiraceae bacterium | reverse complement strand
TTATTATATGCATCTTATTCCTGTGTTGTTATCCCGTCTATGATATAAGCAAAGCTGGGAGCCGAAACCTTCTCCGACTCGTGGTAATAGCCGTCGCTTATCAGCTCGTCCTCGGGCTGCTTGCCGTCGACCGTGAAGGTGGAAGCGTCAAATACATGCAGGGTCCCGTCCGCCAGGGCAGTCTCCACTTCCTTGACCTTCTCCTCGGTTCCAGGAGCGATGGCATCGGCGTTAAGAGGGGTTATATAAACGACTCCGTCCGAGTATCCGCCCGCCCAGTCAACAGGTATCGTCTCTCCATTCAGGTAGCTCTGCACGGCTATCGTGTAATAGGCTCCCCAGTTGTTCGCGGAGGAGGTGAGCGCACAGGTGGGAGCCACGCTGGTCATATCCACATTGTAGCCCACGCAGGGAACGCCCTGTGCCTCGCAGGCCGTAGGAGCTCCGGTGGTATCGGCGTGCTGGCTTATAAGTACGCAGCCGTCCTGGATGAGCTTCGTGGCAACCTCGTTCTCCATGGACATATCCGCCCAGCTGTTGGTGTACTGAACCTCCATAGTTGCCGACTCGCAGACACTCCTTGCACCAAGGAAGAAGGAGGTAAAGCCGGAAATTACCTCGGCATAGGGGAAGGCTCCTACATAGCCTATCTTGGCCTTATCCGGGGTGATCTTCCCGCTCTCTATCATCTCGTTTAATTTCATTCCGGCAACCACGCCCGATACGTAACGGGCCTCATATATCTTGGTAAAATAGTTGTGGAAATTTTCAAGGCCCGAAGTAGCGGCCTGATAGCCCGTGGCATGGAAGAACTGAATATCGGGATATTCGGCAGCCGCCTGTAAAAGATAGTCCTCATGGCCGAAGCTCGTTGCAAAGATCATGTTGCAGCCCTGCTCGGCAAGGTCAACCGCCGCGTCGAAGCATTCCTCTCCCTCGGGTATATTCGTTTTTTCTATAACCTGTGCGTCCGAAAGGCCAAGCTCGCTCATCATGTCGTCGATGCCCTTCATGTGCGCATAGGTGTATCCCTCGTTTTCATCTCCGATATAGATAGCGCCGATCTTAATATCTGAAGCCGCCGTCCCGGAGCCCGCCTTCGCTGCCCCATCCGCTGCCGGAGCCGCTCCATTTCCGCCGCAGCCTGCAAGTAATCCGACCGACATAACCACTGTCAACAGTATGCTTAGTACCTTTCTCTTCATAATTTTCTTCCTCCTGAAAAAACAATCGGGCTGTATGTACTTCTTCCATATACATACAACCCCTTTGTCTGTTAAACAAGAGCAGTATAATGTTTTTTTCACTGCCCGTCAATCACTACAATGTACAATAGGACTGCCCCAATCTTATTCATAACCGGAAACTATATCCAATACCTCTTTTGCATACCTGGGATAGCTGCGCACTATGTCGTTTATCTCATTTTTTGCATCCTCGCGGTTTTTCGTATTATATTCTATCTTCGTGCGGATATTCTCTCTCCTTATGCGAAGCTCATGCCTGATCTCCACCATTTCCTTAGGATCTATAAGCGCCCTGCACTGTCTTACCCAGATATTCGGGTCCTTGAGCCTGAGCTCGCCCAACGCCTCGACAAGCTTCCTCCTTTGATTGCTGAGCTCCCCCTTGGCCCGTCCAAGTGCCTGCCTTGCCCTCTTCTCCTCATAATACATATCCCTGAAATATTCAAGCTCGCCCGCCGTACTCACATGGTATTTCGCATATTCATACTCCAGCAGGTTCGTAACGTTCACGTACCTTATCTTGACGGTATTCTGTTTACTTATAACCTGGTTTAAATATCTTCTGGCCCTTTTTATCTCCCTGGAATAATTTTTAAAGCGCAGGAAGGCCATCGTAAGCGCCCCGGCGCAGAGAGCCGCCGCCACAACATAGCCGCTGACCGCATCGAGCCCCATGCCGAACTGCAAAAAAAGCAGGATGCCTATTGCCACCACCGTTGCGGTGACGGTTATCGCCACGACGTTTTTTGCATTGGTTATATTGGCCGAAAGCTCGTTTATCTTGTATTCCGTTACGGCCTTCTCGCTTTCCAGCGTCCTTAAGTCGGTCCTGACCTTAAGCTTATACTCCTCGTTTTCCTTCATCTGCCCCAGATCGGTCTCGATCTGTGCGGCATATTTATCCATGAGCCGGTACTGCTCCTCGGCGATCTTCCCGACTTTATGGGTGGAATCCTCGGAATCGCGCTCCAGATTGACGATTTTCTGGGCTATATCGATGGCATCCCGCTTGCTCTGGTAGGGAGCGTTCTCTATCTCCTCGATGTCCATAAGGTAGTCCGTCACCAACCGGTACTCCATCGTGGAGCGCTCTATCTCCGAGGTAGCCTCTATCATCTGCTCGCAGCAGGAGCGTATGTACTGCTCGCGCTCATAGTAGTCGTCTATATCGAGCCTGTCCCGCCTTAAGGGCAGGAACCTCTCCTCTCCCTCGGGATCGTAGTCGTCCTTATCGCGGGCAAACAGGTTCTTTATCGAAGCAAACCATTTTTTAAATATATTCATGCTCTATGTGCTTCCTGTACTCTTCCTTTATATGCCCCAGGATCTTTAAGATCTCGGAATGATATTCCGCCATCTCTCCCTTTTCCTTGCACTCCACGGCCCTCTTAAATCTGGCGTAATCTATCCTTCCTCCAAGTCTCTGCACGCTGTCGTCGATCCTTTTTTCCTGCTCATTAACAAGCTTGACATCGGCATTTTCCTGCTTTATCCGCTGGATATATTCCTCCCTGTTCATGGACAGCCTCAGAGCTGCGAGATAATTCATGGCCGCCTCCCTGGAGTATTCGATCTCACAGGAGTGTTCAAAGCACTCCGCCGCCCGCTCAAAGTAAAAGAGCCTCGCGTAGGCCACCCCCAGATTGTTGTAAAGGGCTGTCAACTCGCTGTTTTCCACCTCTTCCTTGCCGATAAAGCTCAGGGCCATCTCGTATTCCCTTATGGCGCCCACATATTTTTTACCGCTAAGGAGCACGTCTCCCCTCGATCTCCTGCGGCACAGATTCCTGGAATCGTCGCTGTCCGCCAGGTTTTTGACGAGCTCCTCCAGCTCCTGCTCAGGGCAGTAGTCCATGTAGCTTAGGATAGTGCTTACAAAATCCGCCAGCCTCCCGTCATTATTTATCAGCTGCAGCAGCTGGGCGGAAAGGTCGTAAAGCCCCAGCTCCTCATCGATAAAGACGCATAGCTCCTTCTTCATGAGGGTGGTATCCACTATAAGGGAGTTTTCATATAAAAAATAAGCCAGCTCCTCCATGGAAAATATATTGATGCATGCACATTCCAGATAATAGGGAGTGTCGGCCACCTTCCCTATACATTCGTAAACCATTTATATGCTCCCAGAATTTTGATTTATGTAAACCACCTGTGTCCCGGCCTATATTTAATCAATGTAAGTAAACCGGCAATCAACTAGCGTTTCCCCAGATCTATGGTCTCGGAGATCATAATGCCGCTGGCAGGAATCAGCTCTCCAAGCCCCCTGTCGGTAACCTCGACCTTCAGCTTATCCCTGTTTTCCATATACATTCTTATGTTTATGCGGCAGGCTCTCTTCGGCCGTTCGGGAAAGGTCATAAGGCGTATGAGGTGATTGCTCTCATCTCCCTCGGGAAAGCTCTTTAAAACTATTTCCACATCCCGGCTCTCCCCGAGCATCACATCGGTCTCGCAGCGAAGGTCGTACCAGCTCGTTCCGGCCTTGACGACCTGCGAGATAGCCTCCGCCCCCTTATGAATAAGGCGTATCCCTATATCGTAATTTACCTTGTTTCCGCTCTGAAAATAAAAGTTCTTACTGATAAAGCCATTGGTCAGCTGATCCCTTATAGCGTAGCAGGCTCCCTTTGTATAGAGATTCTGCCCCTGAAAGACCCTTCGCCCCCCGCAGAGATAGTTGAGGGTCTTTTTGGCCCAGTTTCCCTCCAGATTAAGACCCGAGAGGTAGACGCTGGAAACCTTTCTTCCCCCTGTCTCCACCTGCTCCGTGAGGGTCTTCTTAAGGGCTTCCATGAGCTTTTCATCCATGGCCGCGGTATCTTCCTCGTCAAAGGGCAGAAGCTCGGGATACTGCGCCTCATCGATGGAAACCGTGGAATAATCCATTCCCCGCTTAAGCCTTAAGACACTTAGGTTGCAGCCATCCTTCGAATAGTCCACCAGCATTACCGAGGAACGCCAGATTTCCGGCGGCTGGCTTAGGGTATAGTAATAAAAGCTCTCGCTCCGGGTTATAAACCTGATGTCCCGGACCACTGCCTTTAAATTCGAAATGCACTCCTCCATGAGCTTTAGGATCCCGGCGTTTATCTCCTTAAGGCAGATGGCAAGGGCCGCAAAGGAGGGGTTCATATATTCCTTATCCACGGCCGTAGCCGCGAGCTCCAGGGAATGTGCAAGAAAAATGCCGAGTCTTTTCTTTGCCTCCGGCTCCTCCTCGCCCTTCTCCAAAACGTCGCTCAATATCCTGTCGTAGAGCTTCCCGCCCTTCGAGACCGAGCGGGCATAGGCATTTGCCCCGAAGCTCCATTTCATCGTATCCTCATTTAAGTACATCAGGGTGGGAATACCGTATTTATCCGCATTCTGCCGGGAGGAAAGGGTCGTGACCCCCTTCCCCTTAAGGGATGCGTAGGAGATATAGGTCATATCGTCATTTATGTCTATACTGACCACGAGCTCTTCCGTCAGCTCACTCATTCGCTGTCCCTCTTTTTCATAACCTCAAACAAATCCTCTACCGCCTGTTCCTTTTTTAAATACATATCCACAAGGGCGTTCATGCTTTCATCGTCTCCCAGTGCCCTTGCCTTTAAAATATCGTTGATCATCCCGTATCTCGAATCCTCGTTTATGACCTCGACGTCGTCCGTCTCAATACTGTCGCTTATAGTAAGCGAGGTCTTTCCGCCGCTCTCTTCATTGATGTAATACTGCAAGGTCTCCCCGTAAAACATGACCAGGCGCTTGGAATATATGCCCCCGTAGAGATTTTGCATCTCCTCCGTCTCGTATTCGGGAGGCTCCTCCATGCTCTCGGGGGAGGTCACCCTGTAGTTTATCGTGACACGGCTCTTGGGATTGGTCTTATATTCTATATATTTCCTGTCGCTGTATACCTCGACCATCGGGATGTAGCGGGCGAAGCTGCGGAAGAAGCCGAAATATATGCCTCTTCTTAACATCGTGTTGACTATACCCACCATGGCTTCCACGGCCTCTTCGGGCACGCTTTCCCGTGAGGCATAGAAGGCCGTCAGCGCCAGCATCATACAGTCATTTATCTCATCGCCCTCATAGTAGCTTTCGAGTATCTTCTCAAAAATCCGCTCGTCGGTGATCCTGTCCTTGACAAAATATTCATAGGCGCTGAAGGAAAGATAGGCTTTGGCTATATCTCCCTTAAGGCCGCTTTCCAGATAGTGGATAAAGATGTCATCCTTGCCCCCGACGAAGGAACGGGCAAAGAGCATCTGGGAGAGTATCCTCTCCTCCAGCTTTTCCACGGATATTCCAAAGTCCACTCCGGCGTTCCAGACGCTGCGCAGGTCCCTGAGCGACCCCTGAAAGTTCGAGCAGAGGAATTCGAGCATAGCCTCGTCGTACTTCCCTCCCTTAAAGGTCGTGAAGGCAAGGTTTAATATCTCCGCTTCGGAGTCGTAAGCTGACTCGGTGATCAGATAGTTTATGAGCTTGACCATGATCTTGGCCCCGACATTTTCCGAACCGTATTTGCGCACTATTGCGTAAGCCTCTGTTACAAGACCCTCTATTACCATGAAGCGCACGGCCTCCGCGCGGCAGCCGGAGGTTATCTCGGAGGGCTCGAGGTTTTTAAGAAGCAGGGTCAGCTTATCCTCTTCATCAGCCCCGTAATAATATTCCATAAGCTCGATAAGAAGCTCGCTCCTGTAGGAGGGTTCTATCTTTTCCGAGGTGATTATCTGGATGACATAGTCCACGTTCTCCGCCGATATGGAGATGAAATGCCTTCCCGCCTCGCAGATATAATAGGCAGTGCCTATATCCTTAACCTTCTCCCCGGGAGTGTGGCTGTACTTTGTGTTCTTAAGGAGCAGAATATCAGTGTCATTCTCTGAAAGAGTCATTCTCCTTAAGTCCGCCGTCTCGTAAAAGAGCTCATAGTCGTTGGCGTATATGTCCACGAAGGCTGTCTTATTGTGCAGCGGATAGGAGCGCTCGTTCACAAAATTATTTTCAATGACCACGACCCTGGTCGCGCTTTCGTCCTCTATGGTGATCTTATGCTTGAACACCAGGCCCGAAACGGCGTTCAGGTAATTATATTTTTTCGAATAGCCTGTAAGGGTGTTTACATACTCATAGACTATCGCCATGTTTTCATCAATATAGCCGCTGTTCGCGCTCTTTATCGCAAACTCCAGGATGTTGCGGTTGCACTCTAAAAGGTTCTCCCTGACCTTATCCTTATTTGTGATGAGGTTCGCATATATATATGCCATATGCTCGTCCTCAATATCCGGGCTCATGCTGAAATACATGACTACCGGCGAGGGCAGGAGGGTATTTACGTCTCTTTTTACGGAGTAGATATAATACTCATAGAGCTGGGTGATCATGAGGTTTCGCATTATCGCGGCCTCGTACCACTTATTGTATTTATTGTCCTTGACCTCGCCCCTTATAAGGTGGAGGCAGATGGCCATGAGGATCTCGTCCCCGGGCTCCTCCTCGTAAAACTGCACCAGTATCTTATGCAGCAGGGGCTCGAAATGCCGCATCTGTCCGCTTAAAAATACAATATGCTCGCAAAGCTGGCGGCTTAAGATCTTGTGCTTCATACCGAAACGGACGCATACCAGCTCATAGCTTCCCAGTGACCTTATCTCCTCCGGCCTCTCGTTTAAGACCCTTAAGCTCTCCATGAGTATAAGTGGACTGGCTCCCGAGCTTTCAAACTGGTGCTCTAAGAGCCGCAGCTTTTCCCGGGGCTGTCTTTCCAGTCTTTCATCCATGAATATGAGCATAATGAGGAGCCAGGGCGAGCTTCTCCTGTTCTCCCGCATGGAACGGAGCTTCTCCGCCTCTGCCGCCGTATATTCGTCATCGTGCTTTAAGAAGGCCTTGATATAGATCTCAAACCCCTTCATCTCATCGGTCATCTCGTGATAATGGGGGCTGCTTATGACCTTTTGCATCTCCTCCATAGCCAGCTCTTCGTGCTTTGCGTTTATCTGGAGAAACGCCATATAGAGCCTGTATTTGAGGCTCTCCGGGTTTAATTCCATGAGCTGGGTCGTCTTGGCTATCGATTCATGAGTCCACTGGTAGGAGTTGATCTTCTTGCATCTGTATCGGATGAAGGACTTTGTAAGCTCGGACATCATCATCTGCTCCTTGACGTACTGCCAGGTCTTTTCCCCCTCGTCGGAGGAGCAGTTTATGCAGACGGAATATCGGAGACAGATCTTATAGGTTTTAAAGATTATGGTCCCGGTATTAAGGCCCGAATGCAGCCGTTCCCGCCTGATCCTGAAGCCTATGACAGAGTTGTTTCCCACAAAATCGTCGTTTGAAAGCCTGTTCTTGTCGATCTCAAGGAAATCCCCTTCTGCTTCTACCTTAATGTCGAGGTATCCCCAGCCTGAGCGGATAAGGTTCACCGAAGCCCTGCCGTCCTCTTCAAGGTCGGTTACATTTATCCTCATCTCATCATTGGACAGGGACAGGCCGACCGGATCCTTTTTTCTGACCGCTATAAGGAACTCCTCCACATTGTCGTAGTTTCCCTCATATACGCTCAAAGCCCTGTAGGTATTCAAAAACCGCTTGTCCGCATCCCTGAAAACTCCAATAAAAACCGGAGAATAGAAGAGTCGTACCGCCTCGTCAAAATCCGTATGGGCCAGATTTGCAAAGTGGAAGAGGTTTCTCACATTTCCCATCGAGGTATTGATGGCATTCCTCGAAACATTGACTACGAAGGGCAGGGTATATTCCCCCTTGTTTGAAATTATATTTATCTCCCCGGTCAGGGAAGCTCCGCTTTCAAGGCCCGTGGAATCGAAAAGATAACGTACCCGCACCTCTTCATCGTAGAACCGCTTTATATCGAGGCTCATCCTTATGCTCGAAGAGACAATAAAGCCCTCCGCGCTTCCGTTTTCGGAGGTTATCTGAAAGGAGCCCGTAGGCACTTCTCCTTCGCTTATATTCAATTCTATTTTTTTCTCCGACAACTTAAGCCTTCCGGTATCATACTCGAAGACTCCGTTAATCAGATTCTCTAAATGTTTGGGCATAGTCATCCATCTTGATTTTATATTAAATCATGGTTATTATAACTTAACTCGATATTCTAAGCAATGAGAGGTTTGACATGCAGAACTCGAAACAACTTATACCCCGTGAACATTTCCACGGCAGCGATCTGGAAAAAATAGAAAAGCTCTACGGCATACGCAAGGAAGAGATAATCTCCTTCTCAGCCAATGTAAATCCCCTGGGGCTGTCACAGAAGCTTAAGGCTTCCCTGATTGACCATATAGACGTGCTCACCTCCTATCCCGACAGGGAATATACGGAGCTTCGGAACACCATCGGCGCCTACTGCCATACCTCCCCCGGACATATAATAGTAGGGAACGGCTCCACGGAGCTTATCTCCCTTATGATACAGCTAAAAAAGTCCAGGCGGGCCATGATCTTCGGCCCCTCCTATTCGGAATACGAACGCGAGATCTCCCTTTGCGGGGGGACAAGCCGCTATTTCCGTTTAAGGGAGGAGGACGGCTTTAACCCTGACATCAAAAAGCTTGAGGGAGCCCTGAATGACAATATCGACCTGCTGGTGATCTGCAACCCCAACAATCCCACCTCCACCT
>CAMNBW010000045.1 GCA_946533525.1 uncultured Lachnospiraceae bacterium | reverse complement strand
AATGAATAGTTTTTTTATAATAACCAACTGGGAAAGAGACAAAGAGCTTAAGGTAACTGACAGCCTTTCGGAAAAGCTTAAACAAAAGGGCTGCGCGGTCAATACCCATATCTCAAAGGATGAGGTCAACGGAGTATATACCGATCCCAAAACCATCCCTGCGGATACCGACTGCGTTATCGTAATCGGCGGCGACGGGACCCTTATCGCCGCGGCCAGGGATACTATAGGGCTTTCCCTTCCGATACTGGGGATAAACGCCGGAAAGCTGGGCTTTCTTACCGATGTGGAGCCGGATATGCTCGACAGGGCAGTGGAGGCCCTGGCGGGGGATAAGTACCATGTGGAAGAGAGGATGATGCTAAGCGGCATCGTTAAAGACAGGGAGGGAAGCCTTAAGAGCGAGAATATGGCGTTAAACGATGTCGTCATAAACCGTAAGGGGAGCTTAAGGGTTGTAGAGTACGGTGTCTGGGTCAACGATAAGTTCTTGTCATCCTTCAGAGCAGATGGTATAATAATCTGTACCCCGACCGGTTCTACAGGCTATTCACTTTCGGCGGGGGGACCTATCATAGAACCCAAGTCACACATTATCTGTATTACCCCGATTTGTCCGCATACACTTAATACAAGGAGTATCGTACTCTCGGATGAAAATGTCATAAGGATAGAGACCTCCGATTCGGAGACGGAGGTGAATTTTGACGGAAGAGTATCCTTTGCCCTTGAGGCTTCGGACAGAGTGGAGATCACGCGCTCGGATCATTCGACAAAGATTATGAGAATCAATGAAGAGAGCTTTTTGACGATCCTTTCGGATAAGTTTAAGAAATGAGGCGGGAAGCATGAAAAAGAAGAGGCAGAGCGAAATACTGGATATTATATCCAGGGAGGTCATAGAGACTCAGGAGGAGCTGTCGGAGAGGCTTAAGAGCCTGGGCTTTGAGGTGACCCAGGCCACTGTTTCACGCGATATTCGGGACTTAAATCTCATTAAGATACCTGCCGGAGGCGGAAGGATGCGCTATGCGGCCTCCATCAGCAAAAACCAGAACTACTCCGAAAAGTATGCCCGTGTCTTAAAAGAGGGGACAGAGTCCATAAGTACCGCCACCCATCTTCTTGTTATAAAGACGGTATCGGGGATGGCAATGGCCGTGGCGGCTGCCCTCGACGAGCTTGCCCTTCCGGAGATCGTGGGCTCCATCGCGGGCGATGATACAATTTTTTGTGCGGTGCGTTCAAAGAGCGATGCCGACATGGTTTTAAAGAAGATCAAGGATATGCTTTAATGCTTTATAGTCTCAATGTAAAAAATATAGCCCTTATAGACGAGACGGGGGTTGAGTTCGGTGAAGGCTTAAATATCTTTACCGGAGAGACCGGCGCCGGAAAGTCACTGGTGATAGGCGCGCTGACCCTGGCTCTCGGGGGAAAGCTTCCAAAGGATATTGTCCGGGATGAGAAAAAGGATGCGGATATAGAGCTGGTGTTTGATACGGACAATAAGGAGGTCAAAAACGCCCTTTCTCAGGCGGATATTGACGACGGGGAGGACAACCTCATAATACGCCGCCACATAAGCTCAGGCAGGAGCGTAATAAAGCTTAACGACAATACGGTAACTGCCGCGGCGCTTAAGGGGATCACAGGCTCCCTTATAGATATACACGGGCAGCATGAGCACCAGAAGCTCCTGTATGCGAAGAACCAGTTGGAGATACTGGATTCCTATGCCGGTGAAAAGGCGGCGGAAGTGGCGGAGGAGTACCATAAAATTTATGTAAACCATAGGGAGCTGGTAAAGAAAATACAGGAGACGGATACCGACCCCTCGGAGCGCCTAAGGGAGGCGGATCTTCTTAAGTTCGAGCTGGGGGAGATTGAGGCTGCCGGAATAAAGCAGGGCGAGGATGAGGAGCTGGAGGAGCGCTTTTCCCTGATGAACAACTCCTTAAAGCTAAGCCTCCATGCGTCCGAGGCGGCGGCCTTTACGGGCTATGACGGGGAAGGGGCATCGGATAAGGTAGGCCGGGCGCTTAAGTCCTTAGGAGAGATAGCGCAGCTCGATAAAAGGGCGGAGACATTGACGCAGCAGCTAAGCGAGATCGATGCGCTTCTGGCTGATTTCAGGAAGGATCTCGAAAATTTTACGGGAGAACTTGATTTTTCGGAAGAAGATTTTAATTTAGTACGAGAAAGACTGGACTTAATCAATACTATCAAGGTAAAATACGGTAGGAGTTTTGAGGAAATAGAACGCAGCGCCGCCTCGAGGCGTGAAAGGCTTGCGGAGCTTGAAAACTTCGACGAAAGGCTGAAAGCCCTTAAGGAAGAGGAGCAAAAGACCGGGAAGGAGCTCTTAAAACTGGGCCGGAAGCTTTCGGATATAAGGCGCGCTTCTTCGGCGGAGCTTGAGAAAAAGTTAAAAAATGAGCTGGAAGAGCTTAATTTTGAGGCCGTATCTTTCGAAATAGATATTGCGACGAAGGAGGAGGACCCGAAGGAGAACGGTCTGGACAGTGTGGAATTCCTTATTTCCACCAATCCCGGGGAAAAGGTTAAGCCTCTGTCCCAGGTCGCCAGCGGCGGAGAGCTGTCCAGAGTCATGCTGGCGATAAAAACCGTGCTTGCAGATTCTGATAAAACGGATACACTTATATTTGATGAGATCGATGAGGGAATAAGCGGAAGGACGGCCCAGAAGGTCTCGGAGAGTCTGCAGAGGATAGCTAAAAGACATCAGGTAATTTGTATAACACACCTTCCGCAGATAGCGGCTATGGCCGATCACCACTTCCTTATAAGCAAGGCGGTGGAAAACGGAAAGACAAGGACCACCCTTAAGGAGCTGGACCGCGAAGAGTCTGTGCGCGAGCTCTCAAGGCTTCTGGGTGGAGCGGAGATTACGGATAAGGTAATCGAGAATGCACGCGAAATGAAAAAACTGGCTGAAAGGATAAAAGTATGAAGAATGTAATCTACATGGCATCGGAGGCAGTACCCTTTATCAAAACCGGGGGTCTGGCTGATGTTGTCGGCTCCCTGCCGGAGTGCTTTGATAAGAGATATTTTGATGTGCGCGTAATGCTCCCCAAGTATATGTGCATGCGTCAGGAACACAAGGATATGATGAAGTACGTGACGCATTTTTACATGGACTTTGACGGCAACAGCGAATATGTCGGAGTTCTTGAGGCGGAGTACAAGGGAACGAAGTTCTATTTTATAGATAACGAGAAATTTTTCAGCGGAGACAAGCCCTACGGAGATATAGCCATGGATCTCGGCAAGTTCATCTTCTTCTGCCGGGCAGCTCTTTCCGCCCTGCCCCAGATAGGCTTTAAGCCGGACATCGTACACTGTCACGACTGGCAGACAGGCCTCATTCCGGTATATTTAAAGGATTCCTTCAGGGGAGGCGAGTTCTACAGGGATATGAAGTCCATAATGACCATCCACAACCTGAAGTTCCAGGGAAAATGGGATGTTAAGACTGTAAAGAGGATCTCAGGCCTGTCGGACTACTATTTTGTGCCGGACAAGCTCGAGTCCTTTAAGGACGCCAATCTCTTAAAGGGAGGGCTGGTCTTTGCCGATGCGATAACCACCGTCAGCAGCACTTATGCCGAGGAGATCAAGACCCAGTTTTACGGCGAGCAGCTCGACGGCCTGCTTCGCGCGAGGGAGCATGACCTTCGGGGTATCGTAAACGGCATCGACTACGACGAGTATAACCCGGAGACGGATAAGTATATCGTCAAAAATTACAATGCAAAGAATTTCCGTAAGGAAAAGATCAAGAATAAGAGGGCACTTCAGGATCAGCTCGGACTTAACCACGACGATACTGCCTTTATGATAGGTATTGTATCCCGTCTTACGGGGCAGAAGGGAATTGACCTTATAGCCTATATCATGGATGAGCTGTGCCAGGAAAACGTGCAGATTGTGGTACTGGGTACCGGCGAAGAGCAGTTCGAGAATATGTTCAGGCACTTCGACTGGAAGTATGCGGATAAGGTCTCGGCAAATATCTATTATTCGGAGGAGCTTTCGCATAAGATATATGCTTCCTGCGATGCGTTCCTTATGCCTTCCCTCTTTGAGCCCTGCGGACTTTCGCAGCTTATGAGCCTGCGCTACGGTACGGTTCCGATCGTCAGAGAGACAGGGGGACTTAAGGATACGGTTGAGCCCTACAATGAATACGAGAGCAAGGGAACCGGCTTCTCCTTTACCAATTTCAACGCCCATGAGATGCTGGGCTCGATCCGTTATGCAATGGATGTTTACTGGAACAGGAAGCGCGAGTGGAATAAGATAATCGACCGCGGCATGGCGAAGGATTTCTCCTGGCACAATTCGGCCAGGGCCTACACGGATATGTACGACTGGCTGGTGCCGTGACCTGATTCTTAACAATGGCACTTGACGGAGTTACTGTTGCTGCCCTGACGAGGGAGCTTAAGAGTAAATTAAATGACGGACGGATAATGAAGATCGCCCAGCCCGAGGAGGATGAGCTCATTCTTACCGTCAAGACAAGGGAAGGACAGGAGAGGTTGGACATCTGCGCCAGCGCGTCGCTTCCCTTTGTATATTTAACTGACCGGAACAAGCAGTCCCCCCTTACGGCCCCCGGTTTTTGCATGCTGCTTAGAAAGCATCTGACCAATGGGAGAATAGTTAACATAACTCAGCCGGGTCTGGAGAGGATAATCCGCTTTGAGATAGAGCATTTTGACGAGCTGGGGGACCTTAAGTCGAAGACGCTGGTTGCGGAGCTCATGGGAAAGCACAGCAATATAATCTTCCTCGATGAGTCCGGGATCATAATAGACAGCATCAAGCATATACCGGCTTCCGTAAGCTCTGTGCGGGAGGTGCTGCCCGGCAGGGAATATTTTGTACCGAATACGGAAGGGAAGAAGGAGTTAGGCGACCTTGCTTCCTTCGGGGACTTTGAAGAGCTTTTCAAATCCGGGGCAGGGAGCGCGGCAAAGGCCATTTACGGCCGGATAACGGGGCTTTCCCCGGTAATGGCGGCGGAGCTTTGCACCCGGGCCGGGGTAGATTCGGATATTTCCAATTCGGCTTTGAGCGAGGAGGAGATAAGAGGGCTGTGGGATGAGTTATGTAAACTTAAAAGCCTGCTGACCCGCGGGGATTTTGAGCCCAATATTATCTTTGAAGCGGGAGTACCCAGGGAATTTGCCGTTTTGAGGTTAGAGGAGTACGGCACCCTTGAAACAGGGGACTTTCCGACGGTCTCGGAGATGCTCATAACCTATTACGCCCAAAAGGCGAAAAATGTGCGGATAAGGCAGCATTCCTCTGAGCTTAGAAAGATAGTTTCCACGGCCATAGAGAGGATTTCCAGGAAATACGATATACAGCTAAAGCAGCTTAAGGACTGTGAAAAGAAGGAAAAATACAGGATATACGGCGAGCTCATAAATACCTACGGCTACGGAGTTAAAGAGGGTGAGAAGTCCTTTAAGGCGATAAATTATTACAATAATGAAGAGGTCACGGTGCCTCTTGATCCGGATATGTCTGTAAAGGACAATGCAAAGAAGTATTTTGACCGGTACATGAAGCTTAAGCGCACAGAGGAAGCGGTCTCCGGCCAGATTAAGGAAACGAAGGGGGATATGGAGCATCTGGAGTCCATCCAGAACGCCCTGGACATAGCTTCCGACGAGGCTGACCTCAGGCAGATAAAGCAGGAGCTCATCGACTGCGGCTATATTAAGAAGCGCTCCGGGAAAAAGGGAGATCCGCGGCTTAAATCGGAGCCGCTCCACTATATTTCCTCCGACGGCTACGACCTCTATGTGGGGAAGAACAACTATCAAAACGACGAGCTCACCTTTAAATTTGCGGCGGGAAACGACTGGTGGTTTCATTCCAAGAAATTCCCCGGTTCCCACGTAATACTGCATATCGGGGATAAGGCGGGCCAGGAGATACCCGACAGGGCCTTTAACGAGGCCGGGGCGCTGGCGGCATATTACTCCAAGGGACGGGGCCAGTCCAAGGTGGAGATAGATTACGTGCAGAAAAAAGAGGTGAAGAAGCCGGCGGGAGCAAAGCCCGGCTTTGTGGTATATTATACTAATTATTCCATGGCAATAGAGGCGGATATAAGCGCCTTGACAGCGGTCGAATAAAATTGCCGGGGTTTATCATAAATTTATTTATGCACAGATCCTAACAAAGGGGGCGAAGGATATATGAAGGATACGGAACTATATTTAAAGGAGCTTGTTCAATACGGGGTCGAAAGAGGACTGATCGACAGGGAGGATAGGATATATGCGGCAAATTCCCTCCTGGCTGTCCTGGACTACGAGCCTTCAACCGATTTCAGCGTAGTGAATGAGAAGCCGGCGGAAGTAAGGAGCCTCAAGGAGATCTTAAAAGCCCTGCTGGACGATGCGGTGAGCCGCGGGGTCATAGAGGACGGCATAACGGACAGGGATCTTTTCGACACCCGCCTTATGGGCTGCCTTACGCCCAGACCTTCGGAGGTCATAAGGCGGTTTAATGAGCTTTATAAAACAGACCCGAAGGCGGCTACGGATTATTTTTATAAGCTTAGCCGCGACAGCGATTATATAAGGACCTACAGGATAGTAAAGGACATTAAGTGGACGGCGGCCACGAGATACGGGGAGCTCGACATCACGATAAATCTCTCCAAGCCGGAGAAGGATCCCAAGGCGATAGCGGCGGCTTTAAATAAAAGTACGGACGCCTATCCGAAGTGCCTTCTTTGCGTTGAGAACGAGGGCTACAGGGGGAGGCTCGACCACCCGGCGAGGCAGAATATCCGGCTCATTCCCCTGAAGCTCGGGGGACGCAGCTGGTACATGCAGTATTCTCCCTATGTCTATTATAACGAGCACTGCATCGTGCTTTCGGAAGAGCACAGCCCCATGAAGATAAATAAGGAGACCTTCGGAAGGCTTATGGAATTTGTGACCTTCCTTCCCCACTACATGATAGGGTCCAATGCGGATCTGCCGATAGTCGGAGGCTCCATCTTAAGCCACGAGCACTTCCAGGGCGGAAACTATGAGTTTCCGATGGCGAGAGCGGGCGAGAGGTTTGAGGTTCAATTCAAGGGCTTCGACGGGGTTAAGGCCTGTGTGCTGGACTGGCCCATGTCGGTCATAAGGCTTCGCGGGGCGGACAGCGCTACGCTGGTGGAGCTTGCAGATAAGATACTTAAGTGCTGGAGGGGGTATTCCGACAGGGAATGCGGGATATGCGCCGAGACCGACGGGACTCCCCACAATACAATAACGCCGATAGTAAGAAGGCGGGATAAGGACTATGAGATCGACCTTGTTTTAAGGAACAACAGGACGACCGAGGAGTATCCTCTGGGGATCTTCCATCCCCACCAGGAGCTGCACCATATCAAGAAGGAGAACATTGGCCTTATCGAGGTCATGGGTCTTGCCATCCTGCCGGCGCGGCTAAAGAAGGAAATGGAGATCTTAAAGGAGACCATTTTAAAGGGAGAGGAGCTTAGCAGGATAGAAGAGATCGCTTCTCACGCGGACTGGGCGGCGGATATATTGAAGGAATACCCGGAATTTGCCCCGGCTAATGTCAAAAATGACGCGGCTTCGGCGGAAAAGCTGGATAAGATAATTAAGACCGAGATAGGCATAGTGTTTATGAAGGTGCTGGAGCACAGCGGCGTCTATAAGGACAGCAAAGAGGGCAATGAGGGGATAAAGCGGTTCATCGACAGGGTGAACGGAGTTTGAGGGTTGTTTAAGGAATGTTGTGTTGCTGACGGCGGTATGCAGACTAAAGGTTGTATTGCTGGCGGTAGAGTTATGTAAACTATATATCAGGAGGTAATAAATGAAGATCTTAGTTACGGGCGGAACAGGTTTTATCGGAAGTCATACTGTAGTGGAGCTCATCAATTCGGGCTACGATGTTGTCATCGCGGACAATCTCTACAATTCAAAGGAAATGGTTGTGGACAGGATCGAAAAGATTACGGGCAAAAGGCCGGTCTTCTATAAGCTCGACGTCCTGGACAGGGAGGGGGTTGATCAGCTCTTTGCAAAGGAAAATATAGAGGCGGTCATTCACTTCGCGGGCTATAAGGCGGTCGGAGAGTCCACGCAAAAGCCTATTGAATACTATCACAATAACCTGGAGTCCACCCTGACCCTGGCCGACGTTATGAGGAAGTACGGCTGCAAGAAGTTCGTCTTCTCTTCCTCCGCCACGGTCTACGGAGACCCTGCGTTTGTGCCGATAACCGAGGAATGCCCCCTGGGTGAGACCACCAATCCCTACGGCACAACCAAGGCTATGCAGGAGAGGATACTGACGGACATCTGGAAGAGCGACGAAGAGTGGAGGATAATGCTGCTTCGCTATTTCAATCCGATAGGAGCCCATGAGAGCGGGCTTATCGGCGAGGATCCCAAGGGCATACCCAATAACCTTCTGCCTTACGTTGCGCAGGTGGCTACGGGGAAGCTCGAAAAGATACATGTATTCGGAAATGACTACGATACGCCCGACGGAACGGGAGTGCGCGACTATATTCACGTAGTGGACCTTGCGAAGGGGCATGTAAAGGCCATAGAAGGAATGGAGAAGCTGGAGGGTGTAAACGTATTCAACCTGGGAACCGGGACGGGCTACAGTGTTCTCGACATAATAAAGGCGTTTAACAAGGCCTGCGGAAGGGAGCTGCCTTACGTCATCGACCCGAGGCGCCCGGGAGACATCGCTCAATGCTATTCCGACCCTGAGAAGGCGTTTAAGGTTTTGGGCTGGAAGGCGGAAAAGACCCTGGAGGATATGTGCAACGACTCCTGGAACTGGCAGTCCAAAAACCCGGATGGGTATAAATAA
>CAMNBW010000044.1 GCA_946533525.1 uncultured Lachnospiraceae bacterium | reverse complement strand
TATATATTCTCTCCGGCGAGGGCGTGAAGCCCCATATCCACCACTATCTGCTTTTGCATCTCGCTCAGATCGCTGCTTCCCATTACCTGCCTGATAAACTCACCCTTAAGGGATTTGTCCAGCCGGTAATCCTTCTCGGGCATATCCAGCCTGACTCCCGAAGCATCAATCCTCACAGCGAAGAATTCCGCGCTGTATCTGCTCTGCAGGAAATTCACGTTTATACTGTCCCCTGCAAGATAGCTGCCCGTAAGAATGATCTTTAGCATATCCTTGGCGGGAATGTCTGCCACCCGCCTCTCTATTTCCCCATATATGTTTTCTATTCCATTAAGGCCGGTGACGTCAATAGTGATCTCATGTATGGTCCGTTCTGACGCAGCAACAAAATATCTGTTTAAAATGCCCCCCTCGAAGTCCAGCACTACGAAGCCCTTGGGTCCGCACTCATCAAAGCCCCTGCCCTCCAGGCAGCCGCTGTAGCAATAGGTTCCCCTCTCGTCGATGGGTCCCTCGGAATAGCTGTGGTAATGCCCCAGAGCCATATAGTTTATATTTTTCCCTGCCCAGGAGCGGATTTTTACCTTGTCCATATCCCCGTGATACATGACGATATTCATATCTCCCGGATAGAGCTGGGGCAGTTCTTCGGGTGTATCCGCGTGTGCCACCACCACATTTTCGACTATGAACATCTTATTCTCCGGGGTAAATACCTTCAGATTTTCCGGCACGGTTCCAAAGGAACGCAGCAATACATCCTTTTCATGGTTCCCCGGAAGGTATATGAAGGTTATGGCCTCATTCTTCATTATACAGGCCATAACCACCGCCATGGTCTCCCTCGAAACATCCTGAACATCAAAGATGTCTCCGGCTATGAGTATGGCTCTTATCCCGTTATCCACGGCGTACTTGACCATTTTGATAAAGCTTACCAGCAGTTCATTCCTGCGCTTTAACGCAGTGGCATGATCAAAATTCGTGGACAGGGGAGATTCCAGATGGATGTCTCCGCAATGTATCAGCTTCATCTCTTATACCTCTTTTTACGGCAGTCCCAGCAAAAGATAGACCGCCGTGCTGGAACAACAAAATATGAGTGCAGTGATATATGTAGTCTTTTCAAATATCCCCGAAGCCGCAGCGCCGTCCGGAGCCTTTTTATTCATAAGCACGCTTCCAAGCATCAGTGCCTCTATAACGACCACATGGCATATATATCTGAAATCCTGGGAGCTGAAATTGGGGATACTGAAGGCCAGGTTCAGGTAAAAAGCCAAAGCCGTGGCATACAGGATCCCGAGGTACAGTTTTTGTATCCCAAGCTGCCCTCCCCTGCCCTTTAAAAGCACCTGCACTGTGGCCGCAAGGCAAAGGAGCGCCAGGATCGCCGCGCTTATCAGCAGCACCCAGGCAAAAGCGGTTATATATCCGTTGGCTCCCGAGTAATCAAATTCCCCCGTAAGGGAGGTCTTCATAAGGCTTAAGGGTATATTAAATTCATCATAGGCATCCTTGTACTTTATCATGGCGACATAGGGTTTGTTCGTCCTTATGTCAAATATCCTGGACAGGAGCCCGTTATATACAAGCTTTTCGCCAACCTCAGGAGTATAGTTTAAGGGAATTCCGAACTTTACCAGATTCCTTATCGGAAACCACATTCCTATCGGAACTGAGATCAGCGCAAAAACAATATATTGCTTAAGGTATGCGCCAAACTCCTTCCTGCCGCTTTTTATCCATACGTAAAGGAACAAAAACGCAAGGGCGGGAGCGCTTAAGACTCCCGAAAGCTTTGCCATCATGGAAAGCCCCATGCAAAGCGCCAGCTTTATTATATCCCTGTATTTCCTTGTCTCATACCAGATAAGGCCGTAATAGACGGTCATTATGGTAAGGAGCATGCACAGCATATCGTTGTTGACCGAACCGGAAAGCAGGATATACGAAGGGTGCAGGGCGCACAGGGCGAAGGATATATACAAAGCCTTGCCCGAGAGCCTAAAAAACTTAAGGAGCCTGTAAGCGTAAAACAAAAATATCAGGCTGTAGATCAGGGTAAGTATCTGTATATTTTCCGTTGCCTGCCCGTAGGGGACTCCCAGCATCGTATTCAGCCTTAGCCAAAGGGCCGAGAGTATGTGGTGGAGGGGCGGCTGGAAAAACCCCCATTTATCCCTGGGGTCGGTCTCTATAAACCGCAGTCCGTTATTATAAAACCACTCTATATATGCCGCCTGTCCCCTGGTGCCTCCGAAGCCGATAACATCGTGCTGCCTTATATCCGTCGGCGTATAGAGTATATATATGCATCTTAAGATAAACGCGCTTAAGCCCATGAAGATGAGTACTCCGTCCTTCTTCTTTCGCAGAAGCCAGGACACCAGGGCTGCCGCGGCAAATATAAGCAATACCAGAGCCCCGTATTCTCTTCTGCTCATATCAGTCGGCGTCTCCCTCTGCAGTCTCAGTGGGCTCTGCAGTCTCAGTGGGCTCTGCGGTCTCGACGCCCGAGCTTAAATATTCTCCCGCCCGCTGCGCATATCTGGAATCCGGGAATTTGGTTATAAGCTGATTTAAAAGCATCCTTCCCTGGGATTCATTATTGTCATGTATATAGCTCTGTGCCAGATAGTATAAGGCTTCATCGGAATCCGGGGCAAAGAGCACCGCATCCTCCAGCAGCTCGATAGCCGCCGAATAGTTCCCCTCGTTGTACTTCTTTTCGCCGTCATCCAGCATTGTCCTTGCGGCCTGCTGCGAGACCACGTTGGACATATATCTGTAAAGGTCTGCGAATTCCTTGCTGACACCTACGGAATCCTCGCTCACAGAAGACGGGTCAATATTGGAAAGTATCTCCGCGGCCCGTTTGGCATCCTCGGGATGCTCCATGAACTCCTGAGCCGCCTGCATAAGATAGTTATAATTATTCATAAGCCCCGAATCGGAGGTGAAGCCCGAAAGCTGCTCCTTCAGCTTTTCGTTGTCCTCCTGCAGGGCCTCTACCCTTTTTTCCAGCTCGCCTATATCGGCATTTCTCGAAGTGAGCTCGTCAGAGGTCTCCTGAAGCTGATCCTGTGTGTCGCTCCTGGCCGACTGTATCCTCGCCGGCAGCACCAGAAACCACATGATGGCAGCCCCGACTATAAGACCTATGATTATATTCAGAACCGTAAAAGAGCCGCTTCTCTCCCTTTCGTTTATGGGCTGGATTATGGTCTCGTTTCCGCTTTGATATGTAAATGCATCTTCGTGATGGAAATTCCTTGTATCTCCGCCGCCGTCCGCCCTCTCGGACATCACACGCTCAACTTCCCGAAGATAATATTTTAAAGTCGTATTATTTGTATCCAGCTTGCAGGCGCGCAGGATTATCCTCCTGGCCCTGTCCCACTGCTCTGTTTTTATGTAGCACAAAGCAAGCAGTTGGTATGCCGCCAACAGCTTAGGGTTCATGCTTACTATTTTTTTTAGCTGAATGATCGCCAGATCGATGGAATCCTGATTGGCATAGCTTAACGCCTGATTATATTTTTTAATGGTCTGATCTATTGTGGTAAGCTTCCCTGTATTATCCTGAAGCTCTGCCATAAAGTCATCCGCAATATTTTTCTTTGACCTGATGTTTTTTGAAATTATCCACTCGGAAAGCGCCTGAACCGTCTCTCCCATTTCAAAATATACAAGTCCAAGAAGATTTCGTGCCTCAACATTATTCTTGTTGCACTTCAACGACTGTTTCAAAGATTCTACGGCACCCGAAAGATCTCTTACCTTGGCCTTCCTGAGTCCCTCATTGTAAAATGAATTAGACAGTTTGACGATTCTTTTATATAATTTCACATCCGCACCGCAGGCGGTGCAGAAATCATCGCTGGACAAAGTAGCGCCGCATCTGTAACACCGCATGGCCTACTCTCCTTAATTTAAAGCAGCTATTCGCTCCTTCCCTCCATTAGCGCCATAAGAACATCCATCATATCCGAGACATCGTGATTTCTTATGGCATCCTCCACCTCGTCTACCTCCGGCAAGGGATGAAATTTTTTTAACTCCTCTTCAAAATCTATCATGATATATCCTTATCAGAAATCTATTATCGGTCTTCCCACGAGCTGGTTGTTCCGGTCAAACATGAATTCCACCTTCCGTTTGTCCTCGGTGACCATAAGCTGCTGGGCCCCGAGCTGGATAAGCGTTCCCGCATACAGCGTATCGTTGATAACGATATGGGCGTCTTCGGTTCCCTCCATGTTCATGATGAGCTCCGAAAGTTTTTCCTTCGTACTCTGAAGCTCCTTCTCCTTCTTTTCTATCTCTTCGTCTATGGTCTTTCTCTGTTTGAGCATTACCTCGGTGACAGTACCCAGACGGGCAAGTCTCTCCAGTTCATAGGCCTGGTTCTTAAGGTCCTCTATACTCTCGATTAATACTTTTACCTTTCGCTCGTTCAGTGTTTTCTCCCGCTGAAGATTGCTGCTCACCCCGGCAGAAAGCACTGTCTTTATATTTGCGTCATTTCCTGCAGCGCTGCACTCGATTCCCCGCATTCCATAGGCGTTTCCGCCGATCACAGCTCCCATTTTGCCTGTAGCAGTGATAGTCCCCACCGCCATTACCTTGCAATCCAAAAAGGAATTGGCCGAAATGCTGCCCTTTACGTTTATGGTGGTATATTCCACAAAATCGGCAAGCATATCGCCTCCGCAGGATATTTGTGTTGTCCCGCCTCCGAGTATGCCTCCCTTTACAACTATATCTTCTCCGGATATGAGGTTCGCCCCTTCAAGCACACCGTCCACCGTTATACTCTTTAAAGCCCGTATCGTAACGCCGGGCTTTACATTGCCGTGTATTATCACATCCCCCATGAAGTCCACGTTGCCGAAGACCGCATCTATGTCTTTGGCATATTCCTGAACCTCGAGGATGGACATCTTGTTCTTCGTCAGTTCGATACGGCCTGAACGCTCCGCCACATAGGTCATGGTGGATTCGTTATAGGAACAGCCATTTAAAGCATAAGGCGGAAGGTCTCTTGCCGGTCTGGGTTTTACAACGACTCCCTTGATCGTCATACCGGCCTCGCCCTTGACGGAGGGGTGGTAAATCGCAAGAATATCTCCTTCTTTTACGCACTTTATAACGTTCATACTCGTGTAATCCACAGTACCGTCAGCCCGTATTTCAGGCTTCTTGCTTTTGGGCACTGCATCAAACTTATACTCAAAATAGCCATCCTGGCCGTCTTTGGCCGGAGTTCCCTCAGCTATCAAAACATCCCTGCCGTATATTTTTTTCTTGACCAGAGCCGCAATACGGGATTCCCTTATTCCATACTTCACATTGTTGGCGCTAAGATATTCCTCAATATCCGAGCGGGTATATTCAACCCCTGCCGGAGGCCGTCCGAGTTTTATATAAGCCTCCATATCCCCGTTTTTATAGGTAATACTGCAGCTTTTTCCGTCGTCGCTTCTGATCTCCATATTTATTTTAACCCCTTAAGAGATTCTATTCTTGACTTAACTTCCTGCATCATTTTTTCGTAACCAGCCAGTTTATCCTTTTCCTCCTGAACCTTTTCGGCGGGTGCCTTGGCAAGGAACTTTTCATTGGAGAGCATCGAATTGGAGCGCTTAAGCTCGCCTTCGAGCCTTTTGCTCTCCTTTTCAAGCCTGGCTATCTCCTCTTCAATATTCACAAGCTCCTTCAGAGGAATGTATACGGTCACATGCTCGGTAACTACCGAAGCCGCTTCCTTCGTATCCATATCCGCCTGTGAACGTATATCTATTTTTGCAGAATTAATAAGCTTGCCGAAGAAGAGCGAACCCTTCTCAAAGGTCTTTCTGACTTCCTCGTCCTTGGAAACCACCGTAACCTCAACCGGCTTTGAAGGAGCCACATTCATCTGGGAACGGATATTTCTCACTCCCCTTATGGCCTCTTTGATTATCTCTATTTCCTTTTCTTCGGTCTCATATCCCAGATCGCTTACGTATTCGCACCACGGAGCTATCATTATCGACTCGGCTCCCTCGTCCCCTGTCTCTTCCTTTAAGGTGCAGTATATCTCCTCCGTTATAAAGGGCATGAAGGGATGCAGGAGCTTAAGGCTGTCTATGAGCACCTTCTTCAGGGTATGAAGAGCGGCATTCTGTGAAGCCTGGTCGTCGCTGTTATAGAGTCTGGGCTTAACCATCTCGATATACCAGTCGCACAGCGTCTCCCAGATAAAGTCGTTTATCTTGCCCGCGGCTATACCCAGCTCGAAGCGCTCCATATTGTCGGTGACTTCCTTTACGGTGCTGTTGAGCCGGCTCAATACCCACTTGTCCACGTCCTCGAGCTCGCCGGGCTTTGGCTCCGTTATCTTCTTGCCTTCCAGATTCATCATGATAAACCGGGAGGCATTCCATATCTTATTGGCAAAATTTCTCGAAGCCTCGATCCTCTTTTCGGAGAATCTCAGATCGTTTCCGGGGGCGTTTCCGGTAATTAGCGTAAACCTCAGGGCGTCGGCCCCGTATTTATCTATAACCTCCAGGGGATCGATACCGTTCCCAAGGGACTTACTCATCTTCCTTCCCAGCTCGTCCCGGACAAGACCGTGGAAAAGCACTGTATGGAAGGGCTCCCTGCCCGTCTGCTCGAAGCCGGAGAAGATCATCCTTATTACCCAGAAGAAGATAATGTCATAGCCGGTAACCAGAACATCCGTAGGATAGAAATAGTCGAGCTCCTCCGTCTTTTCAGGCCAGCCCAGGGTCGAGAAGGGCCACAGGGCCGAGGAAAACCAGGTGTCAAGGGTATCAGGATCCTGTGTAAAGGAGGTTCCCTTACACTTTGGACATTCGTGGGGTTCCTCTTTATCGACCACCAGCTCGCCGCAGTTGTCGCAGTAATAAGCCGGAATACGGTGTCCCCACCAGAGCTGCCTGGATATGCACCAGTCCTTGATATTGTCCGTCCAGTTGAAATACGTCTTTTCCATCCTCTTCGGGATAAGGCGTATCGTGCCGTCCTTGACCGCTTTCACGGCGGGCTTTATCATCTCGTCCATCCTGACAAACCACTGATCCTTTACCAGGGGCTCGATGGTGGTATGGCACCTGTCATGGGTACCGACATCGTGGGTGTAGTCCTCTATCTTTACCAGAAGGCCCATTTCATCCAGCTCTTTTACGATGGCGGCCCTCGCCTCCATCCTGTCCATACCCTTATACTTTCCGCCGTTCTCGTTTATCGTGGCGTCGTCGTTCATTATATTTATAAGCTCGAGGTTATGCCTCTGGCCTACGTAAAAATCGTTGGGGTCGTGAGCGGGAGTGATCTTTACCACTCCGGTTCCGAATTCCATATCCACGTATTCATCGGCAACCACCGGCAGCTCCCTGTTCATTATAGGAAGCATTACCTTTTTCCCCACCAGATCCCTATACCTGTCGTCGTTAGGGTTTACCGCAACCGCTGTATCTCCCAGCATGGTCTCGGGTCTTGTGGTGGCGAATTCAATAAATCTGTCGGTTCCGATGACCGGATATTTGATATGCCAAAGATGCGAGGCCTGCTCCTCATACTCCACCTCCGCATCGGATATGGTGGTCTTGCATACCGGGCACCAGTTTACGATCCTGGCCCCCTTATAGATCCAGCCCTTCTTATATAATCTGCAAAAGACCTCGTTGACTGCCCTGTTGCAGCCCTCGTCCATAGTGAAGCGCTCCCTGTCCCAATCGCAGGAGCTTCCGAGCTTTTTAAGCTGCTCTACTATGGTTCCGCCGTATTCCTTTTTCCACTCCCAGGCACGCTCGAGGAATTTCTCTCTTCCGAGCTCCAGCTTGTCTATGCCTTCTTTTTTAAGCTCGTTGGTGATACGCACCTCCGTAGCGATCGAGGCGTGGTCAGTGCCCGGCTGCCAAAGCGCATTGTAGCCCTGCATCCTCTTGAAACGGATAAGGATGTCCTGCATCGTCTCGTCCAGGGCGTGGCCCATATGGAGCTTTCCGGTTATATTCGGCGGCGGAATAACTATGGTAAAGGGCTTTTTGCTCCTGTCCACCACCGCATGAAAATATTTTTTTCCTATCCATTTATTGTAAAGCCTGTCCTCCATCCCCTTGGGATCGTAGGTTTTGGCAAGTTCTTTTCCCATTTTTACTCAAATTCCCTTCCGTAAACAGCCGCTAACCATTTATTTTTAAGGAAAGACTGAGCTTGTCGGTCTTTCGCTAAGCATAGTAACGCACTATGTATCTAGTCTATTCTACGTTTCGCCCTGTATTTTGTCAACGGGCGGGTGAACGCAACGTATATGCCTTTACAATGTCATATGATGTGCTCTTTGCTCCCGTCTGCGTCCGGAACAGGTGCGTTCCTTAATATTCCTGGCTTTTGTACGGGACATTACCCTGCCGGCTCCAGGGGGAGCGGAATAGTTCCACTGTATCAATTACGCCGCCCCTGTGATAAATCGAGTAGGGAAGATGCAATCTCCCTACTCGCTGCGCGGCCCGTGCCCGGCAAAGCCGGGATATTACATTGCACGGGCCTGTGCATAAAAAAACCGCCTACCCTGTGCTCTCCACAAGATAGGCGGTTTTAGTATTATGGTTCGATTCCCGGGTCCCCCGGTCTATATTCTTATATCGAAGAATATCACATTCCAAATTCTGCGCAAAGCTTATCGAAACGTGCCTGTTCCTTTTCCTTGACCGGTTTTGATAAGTCATTCATACAATGATGAATCACATCCGCATCCTTCAGGACTTCATCCATCGGGCTGTCCTCGGCCAGCTTGTCGTCATGATGTTTTCTTCATGATGTACTCTGCTGTAATTTATCCTGTTCAGCTCTTCGGTATCATATTTTTGACTGCGTCTGCTATCTTCGTGATAAGTCCAATCTCCGGCATGGTCTGTACTACGATTTTTCCGGGTCCGGTCA
>CAMNBW010000043.1 GCA_946533525.1 uncultured Lachnospiraceae bacterium | reverse complement strand
AAAGGCATATTGCTTTTCGATCTCTTCGGGGATCCTGTTCTTTTCCTTGGTCAGCTTATGCTTAAGATTGTCCAGAAGATGAAGCTTTTGGTTGATCTTCGTGTCATACCTTTTAATCATATCCGCATACTGGGGGTTGTCTCCGAGCTTCATCCGTATGGCTTTCGCGGGAGGGCAGTAGGTAAAGATTATATCCCTTGCGACCCTGTTTAACCTGGGCGACCCCGCCATCTCATACTTAATATAGGAATAGTAGTCAGAGACAAAAACGGTTTTATAGTTATTATTTGCCTTGGCAAGCTGCTGCTTGACCTTCTCCCTCGTTTCGGGAGATATGTCGTGGTTCTTTCTGTAAAACTGCAGGAAATCGCAATACATAGAGGTCAGGGAAGGATCCGTTACGTCGTTCCAGTGTACCCCCTGTACCCTCTTGCAGAGCTCCCACCTGAATTCCCCGCAAAGCTGGATAATGTATTTCTCGAGATCCTCCGCCAGCATGACCGGCAGGAGCATCCTTGAGGGAGTCGTCCTTTTCTTACCCTCGATCTCCTGCCAAAGAGACACCCTGGAGCCGAAATTCGGCATCAGTATAAAGCGGGGCAGGGTCTCAACCTGCACATATTCCTGCACTATACCGATCTCTGGCCTCGAAAATACCGTTTCGCGGCAGAAGCAGGTAAAATCCACTTCCCTGATCCTTTCGATCTGTTCGGCGATCAGCTTTGCATCTATATATGACTTTTCTATAGGCCTCAGTACATTCTGGGAATCGAACACCGGCACGTAGCTTAAAAGCCTTCCGAAGGTGACCTTGTTTCCGAGAGTTATCATGTTCTGAAGCTCGAATTCAAATCTCGCGCTGCCGTCCTTAAAGATTTTTCTCGCGTTTGCCTCGGTAAGCCTTCCTCCCCGCATCTCGTCCTTCAGATATTCCTCGAAGTCCATATCGAACTCGTTTTTGGAGGGGTCTTCCTTGATGTCATATACCCTCTGCAGCCATTCATAGGCCGTAAAGACTCTCCCCTTTACGTCCGGCTCATAATTGACCGCGATCTCTTCAAGCTTTTGGGTATTCTCCGCCCCCGCCAGCTCCTCGTCCACAAAACCGAACATCAAAAAGAGCCTTATCTCCATGGGAAGCTCCCTGAAGCTTGACTTTCTCGCCTTTAAAAAGATCAGCTTATAGAGCTCAAAGAAGGACGCGGTAATTTCCTTCTTCATCCGTCTCATATCATCCGACGTGTCGTTCCTGTCTTTCTTCGACTTGTATTTCCGGATAAGATCCTTGAATTTGAGCATAAGATTATCCCCGGCCTCCGAATAGCCGAGGATAGTATCGAGCGCATTGGAGATAAACGGTATGGTCTCGTCGTTCTCCCCTGCGTCGGTGGTTTTAAGCTTTATCTTAAGAGACTCGTTGAGCTGGGTCAGTATTTCCTTAAGCCTTAAAGTCGATTTAAAGGAAGTAGAGGTCTGCTTCAAAGCGGCTGTCAGATTTTTTACCAGCGCAATGCAAAGACCCGTTCCCAGCGGATACAGCTCCTTCTTGAACTTATCGTTATTTGCCTTAAGCTCCTCCGCCAGCTCCAGCACCCATTTTTCATTCTGATAGTGCATGGGCTCCCCCATGTTCTCTATTTCCGCTATGGGCGAAGCATTGTGAACGAAGGTCATGTATTTTTCGTAGTTGGCCTGGACCTCGTCGTAAACATCCCTTACCTCAGCGAAGGCTTTCTCATAGGCCTCTATGAAGGCATAAAAAGCCATTACCGTGGCGGACGTGAGGTAGTGGCATATCTTGGGATTGATACGTACAATATTTTCAACGTCATTTACACTGTTATACGGATAGGTAAAAAGTGTACATTCCTCCTCTGCAACATAATCATAGCCGTAGTTGCCATGGGGGTCGGTGTCCATTCCCAGCATATAACCGGTCTGGAAGGTGAACCTGCGGGAAGCCTTGACGGTTCCCTGCAGGATAATTCTGATCTCATCGACACTGTCCGTGGAGGAACATATAACATCCCCCTCACTGTACGTAACCTTTCCCATTATAAATGCAAAACCCTTTCCGCTATTTCCTGTGTTCTTCCCTGATTCCAGAAATTCGTACCTATATAGCCGCAGGTACGACGTGCAACATTCATAAGATTCTGATCCGTATTGCCGCAGTTGGGGCATTTCCAGATAAGCTTGCCCTGATCTTCAACTATCTTTATCTCTCCCTCATAGCCGCAGGCCTGGCAGTAATCGCTCTTGGTATTCAGCTCGGCGTACATGATGTTCTCATAAATATACTGCATCACGGTCAGAACAGCCTTAATATTGTTGCTCATATTCGGAACCTCAACATAGCTTATGGCTCCTCCGGGAGAAAGCTTCTGGAACTGCGCCTCAAACTTAAGCTTGTCAAAGGCATCGATCTCCTCGGTCACATGGACATGGTAGGAGTTGGTGATGTAATTCTTATCTGTAACTCCCTTTATTATGCCGAACCTCTTTTGCAGGCACTTCGCAAATTTATAGGTAGTGCTCTCCAGGGGCGTC
The DNA here is from genome assembly GCA_946533525.1 of uncultured Lachnospiraceae bacterium. GTDB lineage: Bacteria > Bacillota > Clostridia > Lachnospirales > Lachnospiraceae > NK4A144. Next base: position 6,517 of record CAMNBW010000043.1, on the reverse strand, counting down.
CCGTAAAGGCTGAAGGAGATATTCGTCTTTTCCCTCCACTGTGCGCATTTGTCGTTAAGATACTGCATGACCTTGAGGGCAAACTCCGTGCCGGGCTCCTCGGTGTGCGAGCACCCCTTCATATAGCGGGTCATCTCACAGATCCCGGCATAGCCCAGGGAAATCGTGGAATAGTTATCGTAGAGCAGCTTATCTATTCTCTCGCCGGGCTTCAGTCTTGCCAGAGCTCCGTGCTGCCAAAGGATCGGCGCCACATCGGAGGGAGTTCCCTTAAGCCGCTCATGCCTTGCCATCAGGGCGGGGTAACAGATATTTTCCAGCCTGTCTTCGAGTATCTCCCAGAACTTCTCCTCGTCCTTCCCCGACGAGCAGGCCACATCCACCAGATTAATTGTAACCACTCCCTGGTTGAAACGCCCGTAATACTTGTGATTATTGGGATCCGGCGTAAGGAAGGAACGGCAGCCCATGCAGGGGTAAATATCCCCCTTAAGCTCCCTCATGACCTTTGCGCTGATATAGTCGGGAACCATGCGCTTTGCGGTGCATCTTGCCGCAAGCTCAGTCAGATAAAAATACTCGCTCCCTTCATAGGTATTATTGTCGTCAAGGCAGTAAATAAGCTTCGGGAAAGCCGGGGTGATATATACGCCCTTGGCGTTTTTCACTCCCCTAAGCCTCTCCTCCAGCATAGCTTCGATAAGCATTGCCAGATCGTGCCTTGAAGCCTCCTCAACCTCATTTATCCACATGAACACAGTGATAAACGGCGCCTGACCGTTGGTGGTCATAAGCGTCTCCACCTGATATTGAATGGTCTGCATACCATCCTGGATCTCTCTGCGAAGGCGCTTCTCCGCAATATTGTTTATCTTTTCTTCATCCAGCTCGATACCCTCTTCTTCAAACTCCTCCCGCACTGCCTCCCGGAGCTTTTTACGGCTTACGTCCACAAAGGGAACAAGATGGGAAAGAGTTATGCTCTGCCCTCCATACTGCGAGCTGGCTATCTGGGCTATGCACTGGGTAGCGATATTGCAGGCGGTGGCAAAGCTTTTGGGCGATTCTATCATCGTCTTGGATATGACCGTGCCGTTCATCAGCATATCCTGAAGGTTTACGAGGCAGCAGTTATGCATATGCTGTGCAAAGTAATCCGAATCGTGAAAATGAATGAGCCCTTCCTTATCCGCGCGCACGATATTCGGAGGCAGAAGGAGCCTTCTGGTTATATCCTTGCTGACCTCACCCGCCATGTAATCTCTCTGCACGGAATTCTCGATAGGATTCTTGTTGGAATTCTCCTGCTTTACCTCCTCGTTATTTCTTTCGATAAGGCTTAATATCTGCTTATCCGTTGTATTGGCGCGCCTTACCAGCCCTCTTGTATAACGATAGGTAATATATTTTCTTGCCGCATTGAACTTCTGGGCCCGCATTATCTCGTTCTCCACAAGATCCTGTATCTCCTCGACGTTCATGGCACGGCCCATTTTGGCGCAGATCTCCTCAACGCGCTTTTCCAGCTCGCTGACCTGCCCCTCCGTAAGCCTCTCATGCTCGGGCACTTCCTTATTGGCCTTTTCCACGGCATTTATTATCTTTGTTCCGTCAAAAACAACTTCCTGACCACTTCTTTTGATTATATTCACTTCGCTCCTCCACCACTAAATATTGTATGTCTGCCTTCCCTTGTCATCAACATATAGGATTATAGAATACAAATCATGTTTTGTGAAGTGGCATTTTCACCAACTTTTTACACACAATTTTTTATACATCTTCATGATAGGTGTCCGGTCTGCTCTGGTCAAAGGTTTCATTCGCCCACATTATTGTAATGAGCTCTTCCGTATCCGACATATTGATTATATTATGGGTATACCCCGGAAGCATTTCCACGTATCTTAGCTCCTCCCCGCTGACCTCGAAACGTCTGACCTTATCCTCTCCGATCTTTCGCTCCTCGATCATTGCATGCCCCTTAACCACTATAAATCGCTCGCACTTGGTGTGGTGCCAGTGCTGCCCCTTTGTGATCCCGGGTTTGGATATATTGACGGAGACCTGCCCCGCCCCATAGGTTTTAATAAGCTCCGTAAAGCTCCCCCTGTCGTCTCTATTGGTCTTAAGTGGGAGGCTCACCTTCTCATCCGGCAGATAGCTTAAATACGTAGAATAAAGCTTTTTGGTAAATTCGTCCCCCAAATCGGGAACGAAGGCCCTATGCCTGTCCTCATCAAAGCCCCTTAGGAGCCCTGCCAGCTTCCCGACGCTCACTTCGTGTGTTACGGGCACAAAGCAGTAGGGACTGTCATCCTCCCTGTGCTCCTTTCCGCAAAGGGCCGCCAGAAGCTCCTCAACGAGGTCGTCTATATATACAAGGTGCAGCACCCTGTCGGGATCGTCTATCCTTATGGGAAGGTCGTTGGCTATATTGTGACAAAATGTTGCCACTACCGAATTATAATTAGGTCTGCACCATTTCCCGAAAACATTGGGAAAACGGTATATACATATCCTGCTTCCGGTTCTCTCCCCATACTCAGTGAAGAGCCGTTCTCCGGCAGCCTTGCTTCTCCCATAGGGATTATCGAGCCTGGCCTGTATCGATGAGGACAGCATCACGGGGCAGGCGTTTCCTTCCTCCTCCAGGGTTTTAAGCAGGGTTTCAGCAAAGCCGAAATTGCCCTGCATGAATTCCTCTTCCCTTTCCGGCCGGTTTACCCCCGCCAGATTAAAGACAAAATCCGCCTTCCTGCAATATTCCTGCAGCATCCCGGGATCCGTATCCCTGTCGTACTCCATTATATTGAGGTTCGGACCCACTCCCCCCGCGGAGGCTCTGTGCTCCTTTCCGTCCCTTATGTTTTCAAGCTCGCATACCAGATTTCTTCCGATAAAGCCTTTTGCACCTGTAACGAGTATATTCACTAATTTCTTCATTAATATTTAAGTCAGTAAAAGCTGCCTCATTTTCTAATGCGACAGCCTTTATCCTTTTTACTTACCCCTTATTTTCTCTATCGACGAGATTGTTTCCTCCGTAAATCTCCCGCAGCTTCGGTTTTTCTATCTTACCCGTAGCGTTCCTGGGCACATCCGCGAAGATTATCCTCCGGGGACGTTTGTACTTTGGAAGCGCCTGGCAGAAGGACATTACCTGTTCTTCCGAAACCTCATATCCCTTTTTCAATTTTATAATAGCAGTCGAGATCTCTCCGAGCCTCTTATCCGGCAGGCCAATGACCGCCACATCATCCACCGGCTCAAATTCATGCAGAAAGTCCTCTATCTGAACCGGATAGATATTCTCTCCACCCGATATGATGACGTCCTTCTTTCTGTCCACCAGCCAGTAGAAGCCTTCCTCATCCTGCATGGCCATATCTCCGGTATACAGCCAGTGCTCGGCGTCCATGACCTCATCGGTGGCCGCCTTGTCGTTATAGTAACATTCCATGACTCCGGGACCGAAGACGGCGAGCTCTCCAACCTCTCCCTTCGCCACCTCTTTCCTGTCGGGATCCACGATCTTGCATTTCCAGCCGTAGCCGGGAACTCCGATGGCTCCCACATGGTCTATATTCTCTATTCCCAGATGCACGCAGCCCGGTCCTATGGATTCAGACAGGCCATAGTTCGTATCATAATCGTGCCCGGGGAAATATTCCTTCCAGTGCCTGACCAGTGATCTCGGAACCGGCTGTGCCCCTATATGCATGAGCCTCCACTGGTCCAGCTTGTAGTCCTTGATATTAAGTTCGCCGGTGTCGAGGGCATCCAATATATCCTGTGCCCAGGGAACCAGGAGCCAGACTATTGTACATTTTTCATCGGATACGGCCTGCATTACCTCTCTGGGCTTCGTTCCCTTTAAAAGCACTGCCTTGGAACCGGATATGAGACTGCCGAACCAATGCATCTTTGCCCCGGTATGGTAAAGGGGCGGGATGCATAAGAACACATCGTCCCTGGTCTGGCCGTGGTGCTTTTGCTCGACCATCGCGGAATGCATAAGTGATCTGTGCTTATGGAGTATTGCCTTCGGAAAACCGGTGGTTCCCGATGAAAAATAGATCGCACCGTAATCGTCATCGCTAAGCTCAACCCCCGGATTCTGGGAAGAGCAGTTCATCGTAAGCTCTATATAGCTCTCCGCAAAGCTCGGACAACTGTCACCCACAAAAATAAGGAGTCTCCCTCTGGAGATCCTGTCTGCGACGGCTTCCACACGTCCGATGAATTCAGGACCGAAGACCAGTATGTCCACATCCGCCTTATTTACGCAAAAATCGATCTCTTCGGAGGTATAACGGAAATTCAGAGGCACAGCTATTGCGCCGCATTTTAAGATTCCAAAATATATAGGCAGCCATTCAAGGCAGTTCATCAGGAGAATTCCTACCTTGTCGCCCTTCTTTATACCCCTTTCCTGTAAAAGATGGGCAAATCTGTTTGCCTTTTCGTTAAAAACGTGCCAGGTTATCTCCCTTCTGTAAGGCCCCTGTGGGTCTGTCTGTGTAAGGTCAAATTCCTTCCAGGTCATTCGCCTGTCTTCGGTTCTCGCAGGATTGAGCTCCACCAGGGCTATATCGTCGGCGTAGTCAACCGCGTTTCTCTCTAAGTATTCGATTATCGGCATCTTTTTATCTTCCGTTAAGCCTTTCTATTATTGTCGGCAGCTCCGCATCCACCGTATCGTTGGGTCTCTGGCAGGTACCCGCATTGGCATGCCCGCCGCCGCCGTATTCAAGGCAAAGATTTCCGATATTGACATTTGAATTCTTGTTTATAATGGATTTGCCGATCATGACCGCAGTATTCTGCTTCTGGAAGCCCCATGCAACGTGAACCGAGATCTCTGCCTCGGGATGCAGGGCATATATCATAAAGCGGTTACCGGAATAAATAGGCTCTTCATTTCTCAGGTCTACAACGGCAACCTTGTCATACATTTTTGTGCATCTTCCCAGCTGTTCCTTGAATTTTTCCTGCTGCTCAAAGTAAAGATCCACTCTTTCCTTTACATCGGGAAGCTTAAGTATATCCTTTATGCTGTGTTCGAGGCAGTAATCGATAAGCTCCATCATAAGATCATAGTTGGAGATTCTGAAGCTGTGGAAACGTCCGAGGCCGGTACGTGCATCCATGAGGAAGTTCAAAAGCACCCAGTCCTGGGGATCGAGTATCTCTTCCTTTGTAAAATCGGCACTGTCGCCCTTGTCGACCGCCCACATTATCTCCTCGGAAACCCTTTTAAAGGTATCCTTTCCTCCGTAGTAGTTATAAACCACCCTGGCAGCGCTCTTGGCGTCTCCTTCTATTATAAAGCGGCCCTTAGCCTTCTCGGGATCCACCCTTAAAAGCTCGCTTTCATGATGGTCAAACGCGAGACCCACCCTCTCGTCGAAGGGAAGGTTTGTTGTGATATCCTCTGAAGTGATCTCTATCTTTCCATCCTGGACATCCTTGGGGTGTACAAATTTTATCTCCTCGATAAGATTGAGCTCCTTTAAGAGCATAGCACATACCAAACCATCAAAATCACTTCTAGTCACCAGTCTTTTGCTCATTGATTATCACCTCGTTTATGTTTCTATTCTTATGAATAAAAAATCTACGCCTATTATATCCGATACCTTACTGATTTGACAATAATTTATATGCCTGTTCGTACTTTTCTATTGTCTTTTCGATAACCTCCCGGGACAGCTCATAATTACACTCCGGGTTACTCTTAAGATAATCTCTGACAAACTGCTTGTCAAAAGAGGGCTGGCTCTTGCCCTCCTCATAGCCCTCCAGGCTCCAGAACCGCGAGCTGTCAGGGGTCAGCATCTCGTCCGCCAGCACTACCTCCCCCTTCTCGTCGAGGCCAAATTCGAACTTTGTATCCGCTATTATCATGCCCTTGCTCAAAGCATACTCAGCACATTTTTTATATAAGGAAAGAGTCGCATCCTTTATCTTCCGGGCGTACTCCTCTCCCTTGCCGGGAAATTCCTTCTCCAGAACCTCTATGCTTCTCTCATAGCTTATATTTTCGTCATGGTCGCCCAGCTCTGCCTTCGTGGAAGGCGTATATATGGGCTCGGGAAGCTTGCCGCACTCCTTAAGTCCCTCCGGAAGCTTTATCCCGCAGACCGTTCCGCTCTTTTTATAGCTCTCCCAGCCGCTGCCGGTAATATATCCGCGGACTATGCACTCTATGGGAAGCATCCTGAGCTTACGCACCAGCATACTCCTTCCCTCAAAATCCTTATTTCTGAAAAACTCCGGCATATCCTCTACATCGGTGGAAATAAGGTGATTGGGAATAATATCTCTCGTCAGAGAGAACCAGAACTCCGACATTTTCGTAAGTATCTTCCCCTTGCCGTCTATTTTGTTCTTTAATATGACGTCAAAGGCCGAAATACGGTCTGTGGCGACCATTACCAGAGCGTCCCCCACATCATAGATCTCTCTTACCTTGCCTTCTTTTACAGGTTTAAATTCTTTCATAACTTCCTCC
>CAMNBW010000042.1 GCA_946533525.1 uncultured Lachnospiraceae bacterium | reverse complement strand
ATTCCCGACAGAAAGGGGGAGGAGCTGTCCTTCGGAGTCAGGACCATGGAGCTTGCCCTGGAGGCATCGGAGGTCGAAGCGTTATGCCGTAAGTGCTCTGTCACGGAGAATATTTACGCGACCGCTGCCTTCGGGCTCCTTATGGGGCTTTATGCAGGGATGAATGAAGCCCTGTTTACAACGATATATAATGGACGGGATTCCCTGCGTACAAGGCGTACCATAGGGATGCTCGTGCATACCCTGCCGGTATACAGCCGCTTTGAGAAGGATCAGGAGGTCAGGGATTATCTTCATAAGGCCAGGGAGCAGATGCTGTCCTCAATGAACAATGATATCTATCCCTTCTCGGAGCTTTCGGCACAAACGGGTATGACAAGCGCTCTTCTCTTTGTATATCAGGGAGATTCACTCAATGTGGGCGGCTTTGCCGGGGAGCCGGTGGAGAGGATACCCTTAATGGATAACGCCACCGGGGAGCAGCTTGCGATACAGATGTACAGGCAGGAGGGCACCTATAATATCCGGGCCGAATACAGGAGCGACATGTATTCGGAGGAATTTATCGGTATCCTTTTAAGGAGCTACGAAACGGTCTTGCAGAAGCTCCTTACCGCGGAGACCGTGGGGGAGATCCAGATATGCAGCTACATGGAGCTTGAAAGGCTTAAGGAGCTGAACAGGACGGAGACCGGTTACGACAGGACAAGGTCTGTGGTCGATCTCTTCAGGGAGGCCGCCGGGAAATATCCCGATAATATTGCCGTTATCTATGAGAATGAGAAATGTACCTACAAAGAGGCTGACCGCATTTCCGACAATATAGCTGCTTATATAGAAAAGCAGGGGCTTAAGAGGGGAGATGTCGTATCGATCCTTATCCCCAGAGGAATATATCAGGCAGTGGCCTCCTTAGGAGCGCTTAAGGCGGGCTGCGCCTATCAGCCCCTTGATGCCACCTATCCTTCGGAGAGGCTGAACTTTATGATAGAGGACGCCTCGGCAGGACTTCTTATCACCACCGAGGAGCTGGGGACGCTGGTAAGCGGGTATGACGGAAAGCGGCTGACCCTTGAGGAGATATCAGAGCTTCCCGAAGGAAAACCCGAAAACGATCCGGAGCCCGGAGATACCTTTATCCTTCTTTACACCTCGGGAAGCACCGGGATTCCCAAGGGAGTAAGGCTTACCCATGGAAACCTTGTCTGCTTTATAGAATGGTATACCCGTTTTTATGAGCTTTCGGAAAAAGACAGGGTGGGGCAATATGCCTCCTATGGCTTTGACGCCTGCATGATGGATATGTATCCCGCGCTTTCCGCAGGGGCCGCGGTCTGTATAGTTCCTGAGGAGATGAGGCTCGATCTTAACGCCATGAACAGGTATTTCATAAGCAATAAGGTAAGCGTAGCCTTCATGACTACCCAGGTAGGGCGGCAGTTTGCCTCTGAAATGGAAAATCCCTTCCTTCGCGCGATCTCTGTGGGGGGAGAAAAGCTTGCTTCAATGGAGCCGCCAAAGGGAGTCAATTTTTATAATGTGTACGGACCTACGGAGTGTACTATCCTTGCCACGGCATATCAGGTTACGCGCAGAGAGGATAATATACCCATAGGGCATCCGATAGGGGATGTAAAGTGCTATGTAGCGGATCCCTTCGGACATCTTCTCCCGCCGGGAGCCCTGGGTGAGCTTATCATCGCGGGGCCGCATGTGGGAGCAGGGTATCTTAACAGACCGGAAAAGACGGCCGAGGTATTTATCAGAAATACCTTTGACGGAGGGGAATATGAGAATGCATACAGAACCGGCGATATAGTACGTTACAGGACAGACGGTGAGATAGAATTTATCGGAAGAAGGGACGGACAGGTAAAGATTCACGGCTTCAGGGTAGAGCTGAGCGAGGTCGAGGCTGTCATCCGGGAATATCCGGGGATAAGGGACGCGGCTGTAGTGGCAAAGGATCTGGGAGCCGACGGAAAGGCCGTAGCGGCGTACTTTGTGTCGGACGAGACCGTTTCTCCAAAGGATATCGCGGAGTTTATAAGGGAAAGAAAGCCTCCCTATATGGTGCCGGCCTCCATCATGCAGCTTGACGCCATTCCCTTAAACCAGAACGGAAAGGTAAACAGGAAGGCGCTTCCCGAGCCCGTTATCGAGACTGTCGGGGAGGAAATCGCTCATGTGGATAACGTCCTTGAGAAGGAGCTTAAGAGAATCATAGGCGAGGCGCTTAACATGGAAGAGCCCCCGCTCAATACTCCCCTTGAATATCTGGGCTTTACGAGCCTTTCAATGATCAGGCTCTCCACAAGGCTTTTCAAGGGCTTTGGGGTGAATATACCCGTAAAGGAAATGAAGGATAAGACCATCACCGATATAGAAAACCTTATCCTTTCAGAGTGGATGAAGGGTAAAGCTTCAGGAGCCGGGGAGAAGGAAGAGGCCTTAATAAAGAGCTCGCCGCTGAGTGCAGCCCAGACCGGGGTCTATGTAGACTGCATGAGAAATCCCGAGCTTTCTACCTACAATATCCCGTCAATCCTCACCTTCAGTGCCTCCACAGAGCCGGAAGCGCTCAAAAAAGCGGTGGAAAGCATATTAAAAGCCCATCCGTCGGTATTTGTGCATTTTGATATTATCGACAATCAGGTAATGGCCATAAGGGATGAGGTCTCTGCTCCCGAAATACCGGTGCTTACGATGAGCGAGGAGGAAAGCGGGGCTTTCAGGGAAAGCTTTGTAAAGCCCTTCCATTTGAACAGGGGGCCGCTTTTTAAGCTTGCAGTGGTCAGGACCCCAGAGTCCGTGAAGCTGTTTACGGATTTCCATCATCTTGTATTTGACGGCTTTTCAATGAGTGTGTTCTTAAAGGAGCTTGGAAAAGCTCTTAAAAACGAGGGAGAGCTTACAGGAGAGGGAGCTTCCTACTTTACCTATGTCAGGAATCAGAAGGAAATGCTTGCCTCTGACACGGGAGCCTCATATGAGAAGTATTTCGAGGAGCTTCTCTGCGATTACGAATCCCCCACAGAGCTTCCAAGAGATATAAGCTCAGGGAGCGAGGCCGGAAACAAACGCTTTTTATATGCTGACATTGACGGGTCTCTTACAGCAGGAGCCTGTAAGAAAGCGGGAGCAGATGAGCCGGGGTTTTTCCTTGCGGCTCTCGATTATACCCTGGCAAGGCTTACCGGTTCGGAGAATGTTTATATCACGACTATTTCAAGCGGCAGATCCGACGTCCGCTTTTCGGACACCTTCGGGATGTTTGTAAATACTCTTCCCCTTGCCGCAAAGCTTTCTTCCGGGAGCGTAGCCGACTTTATAAGGGAGGTCTCAGAGGGACTTTCACAGGCCATAGCCCATGAAAACTATCCGTTTGCGGATGTGGCCGCCAAATGGGGCTTTAATGTGAACGTGATGTATGAATACCAGAGGGGAGTGGTAGAAAAGCCCGATATCCCGGGGCTTATTTCGATAGAGGGGATAGAGGCCGGTAAGAGCAAGTTCGGTATGACCGTAAGGATAGTCGACAGGGGAGGAAGACCTTCCATAGAGGTGGAATATAATGATGCCCTGTATTCTGAAAGGGCTATAGAGGAATTCTTAAGATCCTACTGCATTGTGATCGAAAAATTCGGGGCGGGAGGCCGAGACAGATTAAGGAGCGTATCACTTCTTGACAGCAAGAGAAGGGAGCAGCTGAAGGGCTTCCATGAGAGGGCGGAAAGGCCGGAAATACCGGAGGATATGCTCTTCCATTCGGGGATCGAGAGGATGGCGCGCCTTCAGCCCGATAAGCCAGCGATCCTGGCGCGTGACGGAAATTATACTTATAAGGAGCTGGATGAAAACGCCAACAGGGTGGCAAACGCCCTTATCGGAAGAGGAATAAAGACAGGCAGCAGGGTAGTGCTCCTCCTTCCCCGCACCGCCAGGGTATTCTTTGCGCTTTTCGGTGTATTAAAGGCGGGAGGCGCCTATATTCCCTGCGATCCTGGCTACCCCTCCGAAAGGATCAGGCACATCATAGACGATTCGGGGGCTGCACTTGTCATAACAGACTCGGAGAGGCTTTCACGCTTCAGTGAGAGGCCGGTTGCCGATATAGAGGAGCTGCTTAAGGAGAGCAATACGAATAAACCGGAGGTAAACGTAACCCAGGAGGATCTTGCCTACCTCATCTACACCTCAGGCTCCACGGGAAAGCCCAAGGGTGTTATGCTAAGGCACAGAGGGATAGTAAATTACGTTACCGACCACAGGGAGAATATCCTGATTCATGGAATGGTTGAAAGAGGCCATGTTCTTACGGCGGTGACCACCCTGTCCTTTGACTTTTCGATAAAGGAGTGGGGTGCGCCCCTGTTCAACGGACTGACCCTTTCCGTGGCGGCGGATGATGAAACAAACGATGCCGCCAGGCTTGCCGCCAGAATGAAGGCTACGGGAACGGATATTTTCGGCTCTACGCCCTCAAGACTCCTTACACTCATGGAATCCCGGGATTTCAGAGAGGCTCTTGATAACTGCGTTGTCGTAATAAACGGGGGCGAGAAATATCCGGAGCAGCTTTTAAAATTGTTGAAGGAGAAAAAGGACAGACTCATATTTAATACCTACGGACCTACGGAGACTACCGTCTCGTCCAACACTCAGGAGCTGTCAGGGTATGACACGGTAAATGTCGGACGCCCTCTTCCGGGGGTAACGGAGTTTATAGTCGACAGCGATGGAAATGAGTTGCCCTGCAATGTGACCGGAGAGCTTTATATAGGCGGAATCGGTGTTGCGGCAGGCTATAATAACCTTCCGGAGATGACAGCCGAAAAATTCGTGGACTATCAGGGCATGAGGATATATAAGTCCGGCGATTTCGCAAGGTGGACAGAGAAGGGCGACGTGGAGATCTTAGGGCGCAGGGATAACCAGATAAAGCTCAGAGGACTTCGCATAGAGCTTGACGAGGTGGATTCGGTACTTGCGTTGCAGCCGGGGATCGAACGCAGTGCCGTAAAGATCGAGAAGATAAACGGTATAGAGCATCTGTGTGCCTGGTTTACCGCGGATCACAGGGTGGATATTGGAGAGCTTAAGAGAGAGCTTTCAAAGACCCTTACAAATTACATGGTCCCTACTGCTTATATGCAGCTTGAGGAAATGCCCTATACGCCAAACGGCAAGCTCGATCTTAAAAATCTGCCGCTTCCCGAGCTTTACAGGTCTGATAAGTCTGAGGCTGCCGCAAATGAGACAGAGAAGACCTTCTGCGAGATCTTCGGAAGGCTTCTTCATGTAGAAAATGTGGGGGCGACCGAAAGCTTCTTTGAGCTTGGGGGAACCTCCCTGCTTGTGACAAATGTGGTCATCGAGGCAGGAAAAGCAGGCTACAGCATCGCCTTTGCCGACGTATTCGATAATCCTACTCCAAGAGCCCTCAGCGCCGTTGCCGGAGGCAGGTCTGCGGGAGGTGAAGGCCCTGCTGCGGCTTTGGACTCTGAGATCACGTCCTATGACTATGGAAGCATAAATGAGCTCCTTAAGAGGAATACCCTTGAGAGCTTTAAGTCGGGAAGCTTAAGAGAGCTTGGAAACGTACTGCTGACCGGAGCCACGGGATACTTAGGGATCCATATCCTCCACGAGCTCATCGAGAACGGAAGAGAGCAGGATAAGATATACTGCCTGCTCCGCTCACAGAAGGATATAACGGCGACGGAGAAGCTTTTAAGGCTGTATTTCTATTATTTTGATGTAAGCCTTACGGAGCTTATCGGAGAGAAGATCTTCATTGTGGAGGGAGATGTCACGAATGCTTCTGCCTTCAACAGTATCATGGACAGGAGGATAGATACCGTAATAAACTGCGCGGCCGTTGTAAGGCATTTCGCAAGCGGCACCCAGATCGAGGACGTAAACGTGGGAGGAGCTTTAAATCTCATAGAGTTCTGCCTTAAGACGAAGGCTGCCCTTATCCAGACCTCTACCATGAGCGTTGTAAGCTCGGCATATAAGGACAGCATACCTGAAGGATTTTTACCTGACGAGAGCTGCCTTTACTTTGACCAGCTCCTGGATAATAAATATGTTCATTCCAAGTTTCTCGCGGAAAGGGCTGTGCTCGAGGCAGTAGCCAAAAGGGGGCTTAAGGGTAAGGTAATGCGTTACGGAAATCTTGCCGCGAGGCATTCGGACGGTGAATTCCAGATCAATTTCTCCACGAATTCCGCCATGGGAAGGCTGAAGGCCTTTGTTATGGTGGGCTGCGCGGCCTATGACCAGCTTGACACCACGATGGAGTTTTCTCCGATAGACGCGGTGGCAAGGGCTACGGTGGAGCTTTCAAGGACCCCGGAGGACTGTACGCTGTTCCATGTTTTCAATAACCAGAATATTTCAATGGAGGGCATCTTCAGTGAGCTCAGTAAGCTCGGATATAACATCGCTTATGTTGAAAGGGAGGAATTCGCAAAAGCCTTTGCGGCTGCACAGAACGATCCGGAAAGGGCCGGCGCTCTTACAAGCATCATGGCTTATATGCACTCACCCGGAGAAAGAGAGACGGTCAGGCTTTTGAGACACTGTGAATATACGATGCAGGTGCTTTACAGGCTTAAGTTTGCCTGGCCTGTCACCACCTGGGACTATATTGAACGGTTTGTATCGGCTCTTGGCGGGCTTGGCTTTTTTGAAAAGTAACGGAGCAGCTATGAGCTGCAGGTCAGATATTACCGGGGATAAAACCCATTTAATAGAGGAGGAAATATAAAATGACTATCACAAAGACAACGGAAGGAACGGAGACGACGCTTGCTCTGGAGGGATGGCTTGATACAAACGCAGCCCCGGAGCTTCTTAAAGCCCTCGACGAGCTTGAGGGAGACACGGAGAGTCTGGTGCTGGATCTGTCTGCCCTTGAATATATCTCTTCATCCGGAGTAAGAGGAGTAGTTTCTGCGTATAAGAAGATGAACGGGGCACTTCTGGTCAGGGGAGCCGCTCCCGGTATTATGAGCATATTCAAGGCTACCGGGATCGACAAAAAGCTGAGCTTTGAATAATGTCATGGGGAATAAAAAGAGGCCAAGATTATCTTTATTATCGCGGACCGTTTTTCTCCTGCTGTTAACCCTTGTTCTCTCATGCGGGACAGGGCTGCTTTTAGCAAGAAAATATGTGATCGAAAATGCGGTTGAGCACAGCTATACGGTTGCCTCGGGAGCGGTAACCGCTGTAATGACATCCCTTGGATCAAGGGAAGGCTTTGATGAGCTTTTTTCTAATGAGGAATTCAGGAAAAGCGTGCGTGAAACCCTTCACTTCATATGCAGAAGGACCGAAACGACAGGACTATATCTTTATACTGTCGACGAGGATTATAGAAGGCAGTACATAGTTACTGCCTCCGATGAGGATGAATTGGATGAGTACCTGCGGGATAATTTCGGACTGGGTGTTGTTGAGGGTGACGGGCTTTATAACGCTGAGCTCAGGGTATTGGAAGGAGACACGGACGGCGAAACCGAATATGTTACCGAGGATGGAGAACAATACTGTCTGTTTGTTTCTCCCCTGATGGAGAACGGTCAGGTATTTGCCCTCATCAGCGCAGCCTATGACATGAATGATATTCTTGAGGAATCAAATGAAACCCTTTATTCCATCATGGTCCTGGTGATTCTTATTTTTTCCATGGCTATGATCAGCGCGATCATTCTTATGCGAAGATCCATCTTTGTCCCGGTCAGCTCCCTGTCCGAAAGGATGCGGAGCTTTATCAGCAATATTGACAGGCCCTTCCCTGAAAGAGAGGCTTTCTTTGAGGATGAGATCACCGATATGGAAAGCTCCTTCCATGAGATGACCGGCAATATGCGTGAGTATGTGGAGGAGATAAGGACCCTGACCTCTGACAAGGTACAGGTACAGACACAGCTGGATGTGGCAAGGAGGATACAGAGCGGTCTTATTCCCATGGAGCAGTATGTACTGGGGGACGGCTATGAGATCTGCGGCATAGAGAAGCCGGCCAGGGCGGTGGGCGGAGATTTCTACGATATCTTCCGTTTGGATAATAGCAGGATTTGTGCCGTCATCGGGGATATTTCCGGCAAGGGAGTATCGGCAGCCATGTTCATGGTCATGGTCAAAACGGGGATCAGGGAGAACCTCAAGGGAGGACGATCTCCCCGGGAGACCTTTTCGTTTCTTAACAGGGAGATATGCTTCTCAAATCCCGAGAATATGTTTGCCACGGTCGCCATCCTTATTCTGGATACACAAACAGGAGTGGTTCAGTATGTAAACGGAGGGCATGAGTCTCCGCTCTTACTCTCGGAGGCTGCGGACTATCTTGAGCTTAACGGGGGATGCGCTCTGGGACTCTTTAATGACGCGAAGGCAGGAGAGCAGGAAATAAGGCTTAAGGACGGAGAGGGACTGCTGCTTTTCACGGATGGTGTGACCGAAGCGGCGGATCCTGAAAGAAAGCAGTTTGGAAAGAGCCGCTTAAGGGAGCTTGCAATGAGCCATTACCCGGGACACGGGAACAGGTATGACAGCGAAGCTCTCGTAAAGGATATAAAGGAGGGCATAAAAGACTTTTGCAAAGAGGCGGAGCAGTTTGACGACATTACCTGTACCGCCTTGATCTTCCATGATAACGCGAAAGAGAGAAGAAGACTTACTATGGATCTTGCTTCCCTGCCGGTGATCAGGGAAACGATCCTGGGTTCCGTTAAGGATGAGGAAAGGGCAAAGCTTATTATTCTCGTATGTGAGGAAATATTTACCAATATAGTTAATTATTCGAAGGCAACGGAGGTAAGCTTTTACTGTGAGCGGACAGAGAAGCTTTATTCCGTATCGTTCTTTGACGACGGGATACCCTTTGATCCGGTGACCTGTAATCTCAGGGACAAGAGCTTCGAGGAGCTTGATTCGGGAGGCATGGGCATAAAGCTTGCCAGGATGAATACGAAGGAGATGGTTTATAACAGGACAGAGGGCATAAACCAGCTGGTCCTCAGGTTTGATATAATGATACAAACGCCAAAAGTCTAAATGGCGTTTGAACTTGTTCAAAAAGCCATTT
>CAMNBW010000041.1 GCA_946533525.1 uncultured Lachnospiraceae bacterium | reverse complement strand
GTCATTGCCATTATCTTCGTCTCCATCATCGGGTTAAACTTGCTCGCGCAAAATACCAGGGACTGGGCCATGTTCATGCCTACGTCCTCCACGAGCTCGCTGGTGTGCTCGTAACCCATGGAATCGGAGATCACGTCCACCATATCCACGTTGGACAGCTGCGTCTTGTAGTTATAGTCCTTCATCACCGTATCGATCTTCCTGCTGTTCTTCTCGGCGCTCTTCGAACCCTCGCTCTTCGAGTTGTCAAACCCGACCTTCAGCTTATTAACGGTACGCTGGCCATCGGCGGTCGTAAAGAAGTAATCCTGAAGAGCCTTCCTGTCCGTGCAGACCTTGATGGCGTAAAGGGCGAGCTCCATGCCGTCCTGGATAAGCTTCGTCGCAAGCTTGAACGGATACCCCACCTTACCGGCAAAAGTACTGACGGTCTCCACCGCGAAGTTGATGACCTCCTGGGCTATTCCTATTCCCTTAAGGTCCTTGGTAATGGCTTCCGCCATCCCTCCCATACCGCGGTGCATCTCGTTGGTGTTTTTCGCCTTTTCCTTCTGCCTCTCGTTTAAGCGCTTCTCGCCTGCCTTTTCAAGCTTCTCATCGTCCTCCTCCCTGTGGGTCTTTGCGTCGGAGGAGCCCTTCTTAAGGGTACCCAGCTCCTTCGAGACCTGGACAATGTTCTTGACATGAGTGATACATTTCTGTGCGTAGTCGAGCCCCTTTGTGAGGATCCCGAGCCCGCCTTCAATGAGCTTCTTATTGTCATAAATAGTCTTCTCAAAATCCAGAAGCTTTTGTGTAAGGTCCTTTCCGAAGACATTCTCTGCGAGCTTCTGCGCCTGCTCATTGACGAAGGAGAGGGCGACTCCCTTTAGTGCCAGGAGCTCCTGTGAGTCGGTAAGGTCAAGCGACACCTTGGTCTCTTTTCCGTCCTCCCCTACCACCGTGGTCTCCTTGACATTCTGGTGGAAGAAGGTATCGTTCAAAAAGCGTCCGTATATGAGCTTTTCGATGTTCTGCATGGCAAGTGCCTTTAAGTCGGCGAGGAAGGGCAGTGAAGTCACTGTATCAAAGGCAGCAACGGCTCCTCCAACCTTTTCTCCGACCTTTGTCACCGTATCCCGAAAATCGCCCTTCTGGGTAACCGTCGCATCACCCACCGTATTATAGACAATGTTGTTCTGATCCTTCTCGGCTTTAAGGCTCTCGAATTTAGCGTCCTGGTACACCTTAAACTGCTGCTTTAAGAAAGTACCCATACCTGAAATGGCGCCCTTTAAGGTTGAAGCGGTATTGCCTATATTTTCGAGTCCCTCACTTACCCTGCCGAGGAAGATGAGCTCATCCCTTCTCTGCTTCTCTGCGGCCTCTTCAGCCTCCTTTTCCTCCGGCTTTTTGGTCCTCTTCTTGTATTCCGCCTCTGTCTCAGACTCTAACTGCTTTACACTAAACTGGTTTTCCTGATGACCCTGCATCGCCAGTGTGGCAGCGCCATTACTTATAGCCTTAATGCCCTTCCTGAAGACGCTCTTCTCGGAAGCATGGAATAAATTACCTGCCACATTATCGATCAGATCCAGACTGCTGACCACATTCTGCAGGATGCCGTCTAAGCCGGTCTCCTCCTTGACACGGCGGATAACGAGGTTGCCGATGAACCTTGACCAGTGATTTCCGGTCTTGTGGATGTTTCTCCTTAAGAAGGAGTAGTCCACGCTCATCCGCCCGTTTGCTTCAAGATCTCCTGCGCCCTGATAGAGAAGGGCGTTTCCTTCCTGTGTCTCAAGCTCCCTCTTGGCCCTGTTTACAAAGCTCAAGGCCCTCTTGAAGAGCTTCCAGTCAACAGCTCCGCCTCTGCCGAAGATACCGAATCTCTCATATGAAAAGATTCCCGAAAACTTGCCGGAGAGATTGGTCTTCCCCTCGAGGTTCACCGTGTCGCTTACCTGGGTGGAGAGCAGGGTCTTCATCGCCTGGTAGTAGGCGTCCTTATCGAGCTGCACTCCCGCCCCGTCCCCGAGGGAGGTCTGGATAAATTCATCCAAAAGCTCATTCCTTCCGGTGGCGTTTAAGTAGTTTCTGTCGGCGATGCCGAAGTAGTTCTTTACGTAGTTCTTCTTCGAGATGTCGAGGAGGTCTCTTCGCTGCAGTACCCTGAAGAAGAGGTTCTTCTCCTTGTCCGAAAGGGCAAGATAGCCCGCCCAGGCTCTCTCGATCTCCTCCTCGCCCATATAGCCCGTATTGGCGCTCTTTAATTCCTTGAGCCTGTTCTCTATCTCCTCCCTGCCGAATTCTTCCTTCTTCTCGCCGTACTCCTCCTCGAGCTTGTCGAGCTCCTTGATGGCCTCGGTGTTGCCGCTCTCCCTGATAAGGTCGGTGGCGTGGCTTGTGACATAGACCTCGGTCCTGCGCTCCTTGATCTCATCCATGAAGGCAAAGGCGCGGCTTATGAGATCCCAGTCCACCATCGTGGTTCTCTGAAGGGCGCCCTCGGCAAAATGATCCTTGGCGATGAGCTTGCCCTTAAAGTAGGCGTCGTCCCTTAGCTGGAAGCTTAAGGCGTTAACGAAGGCCTGGTGGCAGGACTCATTGTCGTCATAGCCGCTCATGGTCTCCCCTGCAGTCTTGACATCGCCGGTAAGGGCGTTGAACAGGAGGTCCCTCTGGGCCTGATCCACATGCTCATTCGGGTTTCCGGTGCTCATATCGAGCACTGTCCTGTCCTGCATTATCCTTAGGAAGAGCCTTAAGTCGTCCTCATTATTCGCAAGCTCTTTAAGCCTCGTTATGGTCGCGTCGATCTTATCGAAAGCCTTGGCCGATTTGCTTGCCATATTGTATCCGGCGCCCGCAAGGCCCATTCCGGCGGCACCTATGGATTTATTGATGGCAGTCTGTTTGCCGGTAAGCTCTACCTTTTCCAGATCCTCTTCGGTCTCGATTTTTATTTCCTTTTCCGCTGCGGTCTGGAGCTTATTCATCGTCTCCATCGTGGAGCTTGCCACCATGGCCGAAATCCCGACGCCCATCATTACCGCCCCTGCGCCGATCTCCTTTTGGGAGAACTTCTCCTGGTCAGCAAGGGAGATGAGTCTTGAAAGGAACTCCTCCTTGGTAAGCTCCTGATTCTGAACCTTGTCTATCTCGTTCTTCTGGAGCTTGCCTTCCTCGGTAAAGGCCGCCTCTATGGAGGAGTAGCCGTCCTTGATGCGGTCTAAGTCCTTCTCTCCCCTGTTGAAGGACTGTCTCTTTTCATATATCTTCTGCGCAAAAAGAAGGGCGTTGTTATAGGCGGCCTCCGAAAGCTTATATTCGTCCTTGAAGCTTATGAGGCCTACGTTCTGATAGTCCTGGAGCTTGTAGATCGCGTCCCTGTAGTCGATCTTTAAATTGTAGGATTCGCCCCGGATATATTTCTTTATCTCCGCCGTTATCTCGTCGGACATCTCCTTCTTCCTGTCCCGGTCAAAGAGGAGCGCATTGGTGCCGGCGGTTCCGTCTCCTATAGCCCCCTTGTCCATGAGCATCAGAGCTGCCGCGAAGAATTTCTTCTGATCGAGGTCCAGCTTTTCGTACATATTCGAATGTCCGTGGAGGATCAGCTCGGAGTTGCGGATCATTTTGGATATGGTTTTTTCCGAGAAATTATCCGTCATGCTCTCGGAATCAAGCCTGTCCAGATCCTCAGCCGTGACACTGTCCTTGCGCGACATAAGGGCGTTGCGGTTTCTCTCCTTACTGTAGAAATTCTCTATCTTTTCCGCCCAGTAATCCTCCCTGAAGGCTACGCCGTGCTGCATATCCTCGATCATATCTGTCATGAAGTATTCGCGCAGCGCGAGGATCTCGCTCTCCATATAGAAATCGGAGCCCTCATAGCTCTTTTGCTCCGCATAGTGCCCCTCCAGCACCTTACGCACCGTCTTTTCCACGTTGGACGCATATTTAAGATATTCCAGGTGATCGGAGATGGTCATGCCGATAGTCTTGTCGAAGGCAACCTTCTCATTATCGGACTTTAAGTCATTGAACCTCATGGACTTATCTTTCTTGCCCTTGATGTTCATTCCGACGTTGGTCACCAGGAGTATCCTTAAGTTCCTCGCCATATCGGCCTGCTCCTGGGACAGATTGGGGTCGGTTATCTTTTCGGACTCAAATTCCTTGAGCTTCTTATAATTTTTACGAAACTCGGCATAGTCCCCGGTCTTTCGCATCTCGGAGATAGTGTTCTGGTTTTCAGCGTTCGAGGCCTTTTCATTTTCAAAGAACTCCCTGTCGTCCTTGTTGGCATAAAGGCGCACTGCGAACATCTGCGCCTCTTCCGCAGACATGGCGGGGTCGTCCCCGTCCTCGCGTAATAAACTCGTATAGAGCTCGTACATCCTGTGGGCATGGCGGTAGAGCGTCCCCTCGATAGGGTTGGAATTATTCCTGTCGATGAATTTCGACACATCCCTGAAGCCCCAGCCGGCTCCCTCCTCGATTATGGCGTCCCTTAGAACCGGAGGCAGCTCAAAATCCACCTGGGACATATAGGCACCCCTTACCTTTTCGATGTCCGACTGGTTAAGGGTCACGGTGTCCCTCTTATTCTCCGTGACTCTGACAAGGCTCTTGCCCTGCATGACATTGTGAATCTCACCGCCGTTAAGGTTAAGATATTTTACGCGCTGCCTCTTGCCTTCCTGGCGTTTGTCCCAGTACTCCTTCCTCATCCCGGCGAGAGGATCCTCTGTCTGCCGGTCAGTGTGGTCAACATTGTCCCTGACCTTGCTGAAGTCTATCTCGTCCTTTATCTCGCTCCTGTATTTTTCATATTTCTTAAGAGCGTCCTCGAGAGTCTTCTGGGTGTCCAGCAGCCTTTCAAAGCCCTCGGTGTCGCCGGCCTCGTTCATGAGCTCGTACTTGATCTGTCCCGTAAGGACTATCTCTGCGCCCAGCGCCTTGAACTTCTTCTGTCCCTTGTGCCTGTCGGTCTCGGCATACTTTTTGTTCAGGGCATCCTCAACCAGCTTCAGGTTCTGGTTTATCCTCGCGGAGTACATTGTCTTGGAAAAGTTCTTCAGCCGCTGCTCAAAGATCCCCGCATCTCCCTTAAGGCTCCCGGCGTAAATGCTCGGCAGGTTGGAGTAGACAAACTGCTTGTAGATTGCCTCCCCGTGAAACTCCTTCTCCTTAAAGCTCTGCATAGCCTCGATGACGGGGGCGAACCTCGGCTCCACCTTCTCCTGCAGGATCTTGTCAAACACCTTTTCATCGGAGCTCATGATCGCCCTGTAGACCTCCGGGAGCTGGACTATTATCTCGGCTATCTCACTGTATCGGCCATCTTCGAAGTTCTTTAATCTGTCGATACCATTTTCCAGCTTTTCTTTGGCGGCTTTTATCTCTTCATGCTCCTCGCCGCTTAGTATCGACGGGATATATTTTGATATTTTGGCAAGCGCCATATCCCAGGTGCGAACGCCGTAGGCCTCGAGATTGATCCTTTCGCACTCAAGCCTTTCGTCCTCAAACAGATCCCCGTCCGTATTGATGAAGCCCTCTACCATCCAGTCGAATTTTTTGGCTATCTCATCGAGCCTATCCTCAGGCACGCTGCAATTTTGCAAAAGCATCTTAAGCTCCGCCCTTCGCTGTTCGTTAAGCTCCTTATTGACGACCTTCGCTATCTTCTTCCTGTTCTTTTCCAGTTCCGACTTCCTGCGGTAGATAAGGTCGGTCTGCCTGTAGTGCTCAAGAGGGACTTCTCCGCCGTTTCCGATAGCAAGCAGGAACTTATCGTCAAAGGAATCGCCTATCTCCTTTATCCTGTCGTTTTCCCTCTTCGCCCGCTGCCGGTGTATCTTCTTATTCTCTTCATCCGCCACCTTTCGCCTTGTGAGGTATTCCTCACGGGTTACCTTATCCTCGGTGGACTCCTTGCCCTGCTCTATGAGCCTTAAGATCTCGTTTTTGTACTGCTCGGGTTTATATTCGCCGCAGCTAAGCCTCATCTCCTCGAGCCTTTCCCAGACGCTTGCGGGGATATTGAGGGCCTGGCTTGAGAAGATCGAGAGGAACCGTTTCTTAAAGGTCTTGCCCAGCACCTCCTCGGAAAAAAACTTCTCGTTCTTCTTATAGTTGTCGGAGTATTGCTTCGCTATAGGCTTCCAGAATTTGTATTCATTTTTGTAGAGCTCCTCGGCAGATCCGTTTGTAATGGTCTCGACAAAGTGATCCTTCATAATCGGGAGTATGCCCGCATATTTCATAAGATCGTCGATCATGCCCTCTACCTTGACTTCCTGAGGCGAAACGTACTTTTTCCTGCTTAAATGCACCCCTACCTGGGTGATTATGGCGTCCGTCTTTCCGAAAAGCCGAAGCCCTGCCATCTCCGTGTTGAGTTTGCGCCTCACGGCTTCGCGAGTAGCCGATGAAAAATGCTGGGAGAGCTGTTCCTGAATCTCCCATTCGTCGTCCTGAACCTTTGCCCTAAGGTCAGAGAGTCTCTCCTCGAACTCCTTAGGGCTGTCAAAGAGCATTTCCTTTGCCTCGGGATAGGCATAGATGCTGTTTAATACCGTCTTGGAGTCATATCCTCCCTCAGTCGGGATGAGCTCGAGGAGCTTATCTACCCTTTCCCTTGCCTCCGCTATCTCTTCCTTATTCACCTCGACATACTGCGCCATAAGCTCCTTCGCCTTCTCGGCGATCTCCTCGGGCTGAAGGGTCAGGATGTCAGAATCCTCAATATGCGAGGCTATATATTTTTTAAGGTCGTCCTGCAGCCAGGGCATACCAAGGGTCGCGTCCTTATTGGCTTCAGCAAGGACGGTTATGGTCATCTTATTTGCAAGCAGAAGGTTATTCTTGTCCATCAGAGCTGCAAGGAAATCGTTCTTTTCTTCCTTCGTCCGAACCTTCTCCGGATTCCCAAGGAGCCTTAGGAGCTCCCCGCTGAAATTCCCCGCGAGCCATTCGCTCTGCGCCTTTTGTTCGGCAGCCTCATCGAGCTTCGGTCCGAATTGTCCGGTCTTTATGACCTTCATAATATCGAGCTGGCTCTTATCCAGCCTGAACTCGAGCTTACGCTCTTCGATCTCTTCCTGTGAGGCCCCTTCGAGCTCGAGCTGCCGCTCAAGCTGCTCCTCCTCGTCCAGCTGGGCCACCCTCTCATCCACCTTGACCTGGAGCTGGTCAAGGAGCATCTCCACCCTTTGGGCTATGTCGAGCCTTCGCTTACCGTTTTCGAAGAAATGGTATTTACTGCCCCTTATGGAGACATAGTCATGCACGGACTGTTTGGCGGCATCTAAGACCTTGGCAAAATCCGTGGTCGTCACCTCCCCGTTTTCGTCTATGCTCCTTCCCCCGGTAACGGACAGGTCGAGGAGCTTGCTTAAGCTGTCAAACATATCCGTGAAAAGCTGGGATTTGGAATGTGTATCCTCAGCCAATACCTGCCGCAGTTCGTAGAGGTCGAGGCTCCCGTATTCGTTTTTGTAATTGCTGTCGGATATGGACGCCTCGCCGGACTTCTCCCTGAAGGCGTTCACGACCTTCCAGCGCTCGAGCTGCTTTTTATCGAATTCGACGTTGGCCTCCCTCTCCTTTTGCTCTTCCTCATAGGCCCCTATGAGGGCCTGGGAAAGATCGGCCTCCATCATGACATTGCTGCGCTGAAGCTGCTGGTTTGCCATCTGGTTTTGATTAATTTCAGAGGTCATGGTCGGGGCCATCTGAAAGGTATCCTGTTTAAAGGTATTCTGCTTAAAAAGCTCGCCTTCTGCCATCTGTTGTTTTTCCTCCTGATCAAAGGGATTTTATCTCCGCTAATATCTGTTCTATAATAGCTTCATCGCTGCTTTGTTCCTTTTCCACCCTGTATCCCTGTGTTACCCTCACTACCGGCAGGTCTTCCTCGATCAGTGAGAGCAGGTCTTTTTTGCCGTTCTTTATCCTCTGAACCTTGAAGTAAGTCTCCTCGCCTGGCTTGCTGTTCTCATACATCTTCTGGAAGGCAAAGGCCAGCATGGATAACAGGTCTTTTTTGTCATTGGGACCGTGGGCGATAAACAGCTCCGGTGAGAAATCTCCGCTGGCCGTACGGTGTATCATAAAGATCCCGTCCACATGGTCCTTACGGACTACAGCGCAGGAAACCGAACCGTCATACCAGACCGGCGGAAGAAGCTCGATGTCCTCTGCATTTTTATAGGGTTCGGAATTGGAATAGGACAGCAGGGCTTTGCCGATCTCCATTACCGACAGCTTCTTTAACGGGACGACAACGGAAGGAACCTTCGCCTTCCCCAGCTCCGTTTGAGCGAGATAGCTGACAGGCACGTATGTGAGCCAGTTGTCTGTATCCTCCAGCTCAAAGCCCCCTGATCTGAAGATTTCTTTTGCCTTGTCGCTTAAGGGGAGGAGTTCCAGGGTGGAGGCCGCAACTCCGATTTCCCTGACCTGCCTTGTGTATTCTTCCAGGAGCTCCCTTGCGGTCATGCTGTCTACCGAACGAAAATATTGAATATGCGACATCGGAGTGCCGCCATCTCTCATATTCCACAGTATCCACGTCATGACGCCGCAGGCTTCCCCTTCCTCGGTGGTCGAATATATCCCGCGGTAATACTCCCGTCCCAGATTTTCCAGTATATCCGGGTGGATCAGTTCCTTACATTCATCCACGTTGTCGATCGTGATCGTGTGCAACATATCTTTTTCACCTGGCTTTCTTAAGTTTTGGAGAAAACTCCGCAGATATGTATCAATTCTATAAATTTCTTATCAGTTTACTATAATCAAACGCATATTGGCAAGAATGGTACGCATAGATGATTCAAGTCAGCAGATATGGTAAAATGTTGGCCAAAGTCAGGAAGGGGATCTATTATGCCTAAAGGGACGAAGCAGAAGCTGAAATTATACTATTTGAGCCGGATCATGCTGGAAAAGACAGATGACGAGCACGCATTGACAATGCCTCAGATACAGGAAGAGCTCCTGAAATATGGAGTGAGCGCTGATCGTAAAAGCCTTTATGACGATATGGAAGCCCTTAGGATCCTCGGAATCGATGTGATCGGCGAAAAGGAGGGAAGAGGCTATACCTACCATGTAGGAAAGAAACATTTTGACATAGCAGAACTGAAGCTCCTTGTAGATGCCGTCCAGTCATCAAAATTTATCACTGAGAAAAAATCAAATGAACTGATAAAAAA
>CAMNBW010000040.1 GCA_946533525.1 uncultured Lachnospiraceae bacterium | reverse complement strand
CCTGACGGGTCTTCTTGTAAGGAGCAGGATATGTCAATCGGGAAAAAGAGCAAAAAGGAGCAGGATAAGAGCGTTATACCTATTTTCGCCGTGGTTTCCGTAAGCTTCCTTCTTGCCATTATCGTATCAATTATATCCCTGGCGATGCTGGCAAGGGAGAATACAAAGGAAATCGACACCATGCTTTCATACCGGATCTATGACCAGATCTCCGGCAGCCTCAATGAGCCCATCATCGTGGCCCGGACCATGGCCTGTGATGATTTTCTGGACACCTTCCTTGAAGGGGAGGCCTCCATGAGCGAGGAAGAGGCGGTAGGGGTCATGCAGAGGTACCTGCGGGATCTGAAGGACGGCCTGGACTACGATTCCGCCTTTCTTGTATCGGCAAAGAGCATGCGCTACTACACCTACGAGGGCTTAAACAAGATCGTCGATCCCGAAAACGACAGTCACGATATATGGTATTCCCTCTTTCTTGAAAAGAATCTCAAGTACGACCTCGATGTGGACAGCGACGAAATGAACGGGAACCAGTGGACGGTATTCGTCAATGCCAGAGTAGAGGACGAGGACGGCGAGCTCCTGGGCGTCTGCGGGGTAGGAGTGCAGATGACGAATCTGCAGGAGCTTTTCCTCGAATGTGAAAAGGAGTACGGAGTCAAGATAAATCTCGTGGACAACAAGGGCATGGTCCAGGTGGACACGCAGGACATCAATATAGAAAACGCCTGGATCACGACAGATGCCATCGGCAGGAAGGAGGCGGACGCCTACCACACTGAGACCCTGGATACGGGAGAATTTGCGGTTACGAAATATGTGGAATATCTCGGGTGGTACCTGGTCGTGCGAAGCAGCCCCACCTCCATCAGCAGCCAGTTTATCCATGTGATCCTGCTGAATATCTTAATGTTCCTCCTGGTGATGGGAATTTTGTTCTTTATGATAGCGGCGATTTTGAAGCGGTCAAAGAAGGCGCGGGAGGACAGGGAGCGGCTGCTCATCGTGTCCGAACGGGCGATAGCCGCAAGCGAGGCAAAATCCTCGTTTCTCTCAAGTATGTCCCATGAGATACGAACGCCGATCAATACGGTCCTGGGCATGAATGAAATGATCCTAAGGGAAGCGGAGGATGAGAAGATCCTCGAATACTCTTCCAATATAAACAACGCCGGGCGGACCCTGCTTTCCCTGATAAACAGCATCCTGGACTTTTCCAAAATTGAAGAGGGAAAGATGGAGATAATTCCGGTCACCTATGATACGGCCTCCATGATCAACAATCTGGTGGTATCGGTCTCTGAAAGGGCCAGGGAAAAGGGGCTGGAATTTTATGCAGACATAGACGAAAACCTCCCCAGCCAAATGGTCGGGGATGATGTAAGGCTGTCCCAGGTGGTCATGAATATTCTGACAAATGCCGTGAAGTACACCCGGCAGGGCTTTGTGCGGCTGACAGTCGAGCTGCGGGGCGCAGAGGGAAATGAAGCCGAGCTTTACGTGGCGGTGGAGGATTCCGGTATAGGTATCCGGGAGGAGGACCTGCCGAGGCTCTTTGAATCCTTTGAGCGCCTCGACGAGGTGAAGAACCGCAGCATAGAGGGGACGGGCCTCGGCATGGCCATTGTTTCCAACCTCCTTAAGATGATGAAAAGCGAGATACAGGTAAAGAGTGAGTATGGCAAGGGCTCCGTATTTTTCTTCACGCTCCGCCAGGGCATAGCGGACGCCGCGCCCATTGGAGATTATACAAAGAAGCTGGAGAACAGCCGCAGGCAGAAGGAAACGGATTCCTTTACGGCGCCCGGCGCAAAGGTGCTGGTCGTGGATGACAATGAGATGAATCTCAAGGTGGCTAAGAACCTCCTCGGGCTCTTCGGAATTTCCCCGAAGCTTTGTACCTCGGGACAGGACGCGATAGATGAGATTCAGAAGAATTTCTACCACCTGGTTTTGCTGGACCATATGATGCCGAAGCTGGACGGCAAGGAGACCCTAAAGATATTGAAGGAGAAGCACTACCTTGAGGAGGGCACGAAGGTCGTCGCCCTGACGGCCAATGCCATTGCGGGGTCGAGGGAAAAGTATCTGGAAGCGGGCTTTCATGACTACCTTTCCAAGCCCATCGAGCTTTCGCAGCTGGAGAACATTTTGCGAAGCTGGCTGCCGGAGGAGGTCATCGAGCAGAGCGGGCAGCTTCAGGAAGAGGCGGCGGAAGAGGAAGGGCTGTTTGAATTTTATCCGGAGGAAGAGGGCGCAGAGGAAGGGCAGGACGGCGAAAAGGCCAAAGATCACGCGGCTTCGGAGGAGAGCGAGGCCGAAGAAACAGCCTTATTCAGGGAGCTTAAGGGCCTTGGCCTGAATACAGAGGCGGCCCTTAGCTATTGCTGTGAAGATCGGGCATTTTATAAAGAACTTCTCAGCGATTTTGTGTTAAACTATCCGGTAAAGAGGGAAGAGCTCGACGCCTATTTTGCCGCAAAGGACTGGCATGAGTTTGAGATCAGGATTCACGCCTTAAAGAGCATGGCGAAAACCATAGGTGCGGCGGAGCTTTACGGCAGGGCCTTAGAGCTTGAGAAAGCGGCGGAAGAAATGGACGCAGAGCGGATTGGAAATGCATATCCGGTCTTTGCGGCGGAATATTCAAATTTGACGGACAATATTGGGGATGTTATTAAGATGACGGAGGAAGCGGATGGCAGATTGGGTTATCATAGTTGATGACGATGAAACGAATCTTAAGATGGCAGGTCATATCTTAAGCAGGGCCGGGATGCGCGTTACGGCCATGAAATCCGGGGAAGCCCTGATCAGATATGTAGAGGACAAAGATCTGCCGGACCTTATACTTTTGGATATAAAGATGCCCGGAATGGACGGCTTCGAGACCTTAGCCAGGATGCGCCAGATCAAGAGGGCGAAGAAGCTTCCCGTTATCTTTCTGACGGCAGATGAAAAGGACCAGACAGAGGCAAAGGGTCTGACCGCGGGCGCAATGGATTTTATCACAAAGCCCTTTGTGCCGGAGATACTGACGATCCGGGTGCGAAATACGATAGATCTAGATCATTTGCAGCGAAATCTGGCTGCCGAGGTAGATAAGAAGACCCGCGAAAATGAGCGCCTCTTCCTCCATGTCGTATCCGCCCTGGCCTCAGCCATTGACGCCAAGGACACCTACACCAACGGACACTCCTCCAGGGTCGCGGATTATTCCAGAGAGATCGCGGAAAGATTTGGATATGAGAAAAAGCAGCTTGAGGAAATATTTATGATGGGGCTTCTGCACGACGTTGGAAAGATCGGCATACCGGACGCGGTCATCAATAAGCCGGCGAAGCTGACGGAGGAGGAGTATGACATTATAAAGAATCATCCGGTGCTGGGAGCAAGGATCCTTGGGAAGATCAAGGAGAGACCCTCTTTCCAGAGGGGAGCCCGCTGGCACCATGAGCGATATGACGGGAAGGGCTACCCGGACGGGCTTTCGGGGACGGATATTCCGGAGGAGGCCAGGATCATAGCCGTAGCCGATGCTTACGATGCCATGACCAGCCACAGAAGCTACCGGGCGCCGCTGCCCCAGGGAGTTGTAAGGGAGGAGATCGAAAACGGTATCGGAACCCAGTTCGACCCGGAATTTGCCCGGATAATGCTCTCTATGATCGACGAGGACACGCAGTACAGAATGAAGGAAGAATGAGATAAATATGTGGATCATAAACTGTATTTTGCTCGTCATCGGAACTGTGGCTGCTGTCATGGGTATCAGCTTTTACTGGAGAAATAAGGATGCAGAGGGGAAGATGCGCAGTTACATCTGCGCTTTGGGCATCTCCTCCGCCGTATGGTGCCTTACCTATGGCATAATCGGCATCACGGAAGAGCTCTCCATTTGTGATCCCGTACGTTCACTTGGCGTTTTATCCATTGTCGCTTTTCTGGTTTCAGAGGCCTTTCTCGTGACGGAGGTATCTGGTGCCGGGAGAAGGGCGGTTCGCGCTACAAGGGCGTTTTCGCTGATCATTTCAGTTCTGGACATTATTGTGTACGGACGTTTTGGAGTAGACACTTTTATGCGCCTCGAGGGCAGAACGACCTGGGTCGCAAATCCTGAATTTCTTTTTAACCGCAAGATCCATTCTCTGTACATTCTGCTGATGTTTCTGCTGCTCATAACCTATGGGATCATTTGGGTCAAAAAGAACAGGGTAAAACGCCTCCGGCATTTTCTGACCATGGTCTTTGCCGCAAATTTCACTCTGCTCTTCTTCAGTCTGCCGGACACCTTTTTGCCGGAGCAAGGGTATCCCGCGGTAGCCACCTCAGGTATCGGTGCCGCTGCCTGCACTATCGTGATGTGGTACGGTGCAACCCGGCTTTCTTCCTTTGATATCCGGATGGGCAGCCTCAAGGATAAGGTCTTTGATTTCATCGATGCGGGAATTGTCGTGTTCGATCTCTCGGGAAGGGCGGCTCTTTTTAATCGTTACGCGAATGAAAGAATAGCGGACTGCGAAAAAGGAGGGCATACACTGGATGCCCTTTTTCTGCTGACGGAGACTTCCGCGGAGGAGATGCTTAAAAGCTCCGAGGATAAGATCTATGCCGCGAGGCTTTGGAATAAGGCAAAGACGCACGCTTATTCCGTCCGCATCAATGGCGTGAGAGACAGCTTTGACGAGATCTTTTGCTATATGTGCGTCTTTATCGACGTGACGGAGGAGGTGGAGGCGATCCATAAATTTGAGGTCGCATCCGAGGCGAAGAGCCGTTTCCTGGCGCAGATGTCCCACGAGATCCGCACTCCCATCAATGCGGTGCTCGGGATGAACGAGATGATCTTACGCGAGGAGGACAACAAGGACATCCTGGAGTACGCAAGAAACATTGATTCCTCGGGGAAAACGCTGCTTACGCTGATAAACAGCATTCTGGACTTTTCCAAGATCGAGGACGGGAAGATGGAGATCATCCCCGTCAAATACGATACCGCCTCCTTTATCAATGACCTTGTCAATTCCGTGTTGCAGAGGGCGGACGCAAAGGGCTTAAGCTTTGAGGCCGATATAGACGAAACGATTCCCTGCGCTCTTTTCGGGGACAATGTCCGGTTCTCGCAGGTGATAATGAATCTCCTCACAAACGCCGTGAAATACACGCCGGCGGGAACGGTCACCTTTACTATGAGGGTCGAAAAAAAGGAAGAGAAGACCGTGCTCCTGTACGTCTCCGTAAGGGATACGGGCATAGGAATCAGGGCGGAGGACAGGAAGGCCCTGTTCGAATCCTTTGAGCGGCTCGATGAGATCAGAAATCATGCCATCGAGGGCACCGGGCTCGGGCTTTCCATTGTCAAGAGCCTTCTGGCGCTGATGGACAGCTCTCTTTCCGTCGACAGTGTCTACGGGGAGGGCTCCTGTTTCAGCTTTACTCTGCGGCAGGAAATAGCGGACGAAGCTCCCATAGGGGACTATAAGCTCAGACTTAAGGAAAGTTATGAAAACAGGAGCGAGCAGCAGGTCATAAGCGCACCGAAGGCCAGGATACTGGTAGTCGATGACAACGATATGAACCGGAAGGTCTGCGCAAATCTCCTGAAGCTTTTGGCTGTCAGGCCGGATGTGGTGACCTCCGGGGAGGAGACGATAGAGCGCATGAAAAGCAGCACCTACGACATCGTGCTCCTGGACCACATGATGCCGGGGATGGACGGCATAGAGACGATGAAGAGGCTTCGGGGAGAGGGGCTTGTGCCGGAGGAAACGGCGGTCATTGCCCTTACGGCGAATGCGGTAGTCGGAGCCAGAGAGATGTATCTGGAAGCGGGCTTCGACGACTATCTGTCAAAGCCCATTGCCCTGAAGGAGCTGGAGGAAAAGCTTATACAATATCTGCCGGAGAGGGCGTTCGAGGAGAAGGCTCCCGCGGATAACGGGAAAGCTGTCCCTGCGGACGGTGCAGAAGATCTCTCTGAATTTGATTCAGAGGAGTTCATAGAGTTTTTCCCTGAAGAGGAGGACGGTAAAAGCAATGCCGGCAGCAGTAATGCCGGTGAACCCAGTAAAGCCGTTATTGCCCGCCTGAAAGAAAAGGGACTTCGCGTGGACGAGGGAATAGGCTATGCCGCCGGGGATGAGGACTTCTATCTGGAAATACTTTCGGATTTTTGCGGGGAGTGCCCGGAGAAATCCGCCCGTCTTCAGGGCTTCTACGAGTCAGGAGACTTAAGGAATTACGAGGTGTTAATCCACGCCATTAAAAGCAATGCCCGTGCCATCGGAGTGGAGGAGCTGCAGGAGCTGGCCGCGCAGCTTGAAAATGCGGCCTCGGAGAAAAACATGGAGCTTATCGAAGCCGGTCATGCGGCTTTTCTGAATAAATATAAGGCGACAGTCGAGCTCATCGGCAGTGAGGTTAAAGACCGGGCTTCAACTATGTGCCGGTAACGGTCGCATCCGCCGGAGGCTTATTATAATTTTATCTTATATCCAGGCATCACAATAAAGTCTTACCACCTTCCTTTGAAAATGGTGTACTATACAGCGCATAACAATTGTAGTTTCAAAGGAGGGCAGGATCATGAAATTGAAAAAATTATCAGCAATTCTTTTAACGGGTATTATTACGGCAGGTCTTCTTTCAGGCTGTGCCAGTGTATCGGCAGCCCCGGCTGCAGCGGATACAGGAGCGCAGGAACAGGGAGCTCCGAGCGGCGAACAGACCGGGACGACGGCAGAGGCTGCGCAGGAGGACGCTTCGGCCGGCGGGGATAAAAAGATCGTCGTTGGAGCAAATCCCGTTCCCCATGCCGACATTCTCGACAATGCGGTGAAAGCGGTGCTGGCAGAAGAGGGGTGGGAGCTCGAGACAGTTGTTTTCGAAGACTACGTACTACCTAACACTTCGCTGGAAGAGGGCGAGCTGGATGCAAATTATTTCCAGACCCTTGGATATATGAACGGAGAAAACGAGGACAGGGGCCTCCATCTTGCGGCAGTGGCCGGTGTACATATCGAGCCCATGGGCATTTACTCACAGAAATATAAGACTTTAGCGGAGCTGCCGGATGGGGCGGAGATAGGCATACCCAACGACCCGGAGAACACCGAGCGCGGCTTAAATCTGCTGGTTCAGAAGGGACTTCTTAATTCACTCGGAAGCTATGGCACGGATGAAGCTACCACGGCAGAATCCCTTTCCGACGACAAGGAAGCCAACCCTCACGGCTATAAGATAAGCACCTTTGAGGCTGCCAGCCTTCCGCTGGTGCTGCCTGACCTGGATGCAGCCGCCATTAACGGCAACTACGCCCTCGGGGCAGACCTTCCCGCCAAATATCCCGCTTTGGATATAGAGGAGTTCGACGAGGAAACAACTGTACGCAGGACTAATTTTATCGTAGTAAAGCAGGGTGCGGAGGAATCCGAAAAGACTAAGGCGCTTGTGGCAGCGATCCAGTCCGATGCCGTCAAGCAATATATTGAAGAGCACTATAAGGGCTCTGTCATCTCATCCTTTATCGCTCCACAGTAAGCATGGTTGAGATAGACAACGTACGGAAATCCTTTCAGGATCTCGAGGTCCTGAAAGGAATTTCTCTGAAGATCAGGGATCATGAGATATACGGAATCATAGGTCAAAGCGGCGCCGGAAAGTCCACGCTGCTTAGATGTATAAACGGACTGGAGCCCTATGATTACGGAGCTATCAGGGTTGACGGCAAAAAGGTGTCGGCCGCTGACAAAAGAACTCTCAGAGAGCTGCAAAAACAGATGGGGATGATCTTTCAGGGCTTCAATCTCTTAGAGCGCCTCAATGTCTATGATAATATCGCCCTTCCGATGAAGTTCTGGGGGAAAAAGACCAACACTCCGGAGGCTAAGGAAAAGATACTTAACCTCATAAAGCTGGTAGGGCTTGAGGATAAGGCCGGGGCAAGGCCCAGGGAGCTGTCCGGAGGGCAGAAGCAAAGGGTTGCCATTGCGCGGGCTCTGGTGCTGGAACCGAGATTTTTGTTATGCGACGAAGCGACGAGCGCCCTGGATCCTGAGATTACAAAGGGGATATTGAGTCTTCTGCAAAGGATAAATCAGGAGCTGGGGATCACTGTAATCATTGTGACCCACCAGATGGAGGTCGTTAAGCAGATATGCCGGAGAGTTGCATTTTTAAGCAACGGAGTGGTTTTGGCAGAGGGCAGGCCTGAGGAGCTTTTTGTTAAACCGGAGCGGCGTGAGATCAGGGAATTTCTCCATGAGGAGAGTGCTCTGCTGCCTTCTGATGGTATAAATATACAGCTTTTCTTTACCGGCAAGGGCTCCGAAGAGCCTGTCGTTACGCAGATGGCCCGCGAACTGGATACAAATTTCAGCATAAGCTGGGCGAAGCTTGAGGATTTCAGAAAGAATGTTTACGGCAGTCTGGTGATTACCGTGAAGGAAGAGGACAAGCTGCGGGTGACGGAATTTCTTGATAAAAAGGGCGTAACCTGGGAAGTGATAGAAAAGGCCGTCGTTGATGGAAAGTAGAAATGGAGGAAAAAGATGGGAATCATATCGACAACGAGCATGACCTCGATTATTCTGACGGCCCTGTGGCAGACTGTATATATGGTGTTCTGGGCAACGGTCTGGTCAGTGATCATAGGCTTTATCCCGGCGGTGATCCTGACGCTTACCGCGCCGGACGGCCTGCACCCCATACCGGCTGTCTATGAGACCTTAAGCCTTATAGTCAATATTTTCAGAAGCTTTCCGTTTATCATCCTGCTGGTACTGCTTATACCCTTTACAAGGCTGGTGGTCGGTAAGGCGATAGGGACAACGGCTTCCATTGTGCCCCTGACCATCTCGGCAATACCCTTTATCGCCCGTATTTTCGAGACGAGTCTCAGAGAGACGGATCCCGGCGTCATCGAAGCGGCCAGATCCTTCGGAGCTTCGAATTTTCAGATACTTTTACGGGTGTATGTAAAGGAATCCATTCCGCGGATGCTGAACGGAATAGTGCTTTTAATAATATCCCTGATCGGCTATTCGGCCATGGCAGGCACGGTCGGAGGCGGAGGGATAGGAGACATCGCCATAAGATACGGCTATCAGCAGTACAGAACGGATTACCTTATCGTGTGCTCGGTCATCCTTATCATTTTTGTGCAGCTGATACAGATGATAGGAAATCATTTATATAAGAGGTTATCATAGTGTGAAAAATCGAGTCCTGTAAACTCGATTTTTCATCACTCGAATTTGCGT
>CAMNBW010000039.1 GCA_946533525.1 uncultured Lachnospiraceae bacterium | reverse complement strand
AAGAAGGCTGAGAAGAAAGAGGAGAACCTGAACAGGATCAACGAGCCTGTTGACAACAATGCAACTGAGTATGTGGCTGACGGCAAGATATTTATCACTCTTGATGATGAAGAACTTCAAAAGACCTTAAGCGACAGGACGAAGATATATACGACCGAGGAATATACGGAGGAGAAGAAGGAACAGTATATCCAGTACCTCAAGGATAATAAGAAGGATTATCCTGAGACTCAGGAGGAGCTGGAGCTGATAAAGGCAAAGCTTCGTGTACAGAAGACATATATGCTGGATAATAAATATCATTCTGATTACTTCTATAAAAAGGGTACAGACAAAGAACTCATCAAAGCCTATGATTTCCTCACGGGATATTACAGAGCGCGTATGCTCGACGACGACAGATTTGACGATCCGAAGAACAAACAGAAGCTGGCTATTCCACAGACCAAAACAGAGATCAGCTATGTATCGGATTATGAGCAGCAGACGGGGGCAAATTGCTGGTGCTGTACCGCAGCGGCGCTGTACAATCAGTTTATAAATGTCACCTATGGTTCGACTAAATACATAAATCAGTATAATGTCAGGGGATTTGTACCGAACTATCGAACATATGATGAGGTCAGAAAGGAATTGAAAATACAAAAGGGCTCGGAACGGGACAGAGACTGGGAAAGGCTGTATAACCAGTACCGCAGAGGGGAAGAGCAATTCTGCGGACCCAATTCATACGGCATAGGGAGCATCGTTGAGGTAGGAGATTTCTTTATAAATAAGCACAGGGATATGATGATAAACAGGATGACCTTCTCCAGTGCAAATGACCGTGGGAAGCAGGCAAGAGACCAGGCATCCAAAGCTCTGGATGAGCTTGCGCTCAACAACCAGAAGGCAATCTTTGTAGAGCAGGTAAGTAAGGTGCTGAACACAGGAAATCTTGTGGGAATCCTGACATATACATCGACCGGTGAAAAGCATTACAGAACCATAAAGGGTATAAACGGAAAGAATGAGACGGTCAAGCTGATGGATTCAAGTCCTAAAAGCGAGTATGAAGTGACTATTGAAAGCCTTATAAAGAGCAGCGGCGGACGGTCAGCGGAGATCACCTGGTTTGAGCAGATTAAACAGCCCGAGCAGATGAAGCAGCAATTCTCCAATCTGGAATACAGTAAGGAGAAGGGCTATGCACCGAAGCAGATCCAAACAGAGCAGATGCTTAACGCAGCCCAGAGAGACGGAGTCTACGTAGGAAAGCTTCGTAAGGATATGAATCCCAATTCCATGAGAATAGAATGGGGAGCATACGTACCCAAGCAGCCTGCCGCTGTACGGTAAGAGCGGAGAGCCTGAAGCGGGCAGTACAGAGACAAAACATAAGGAGCTTAAGAAATGGGTGGTCCTAAAGGAAATATAAAGAAAAAACCGCAAAGAATTGCAAGCACCATAGAGGTCAATACGGAGAAGGTCATAGATCTCTTTACCGACAGGCAGTCGTTCGGGCCCGGGAATCTGCCGGACATAGATATGCCAAGGCAGGAAGTTAAGAAGGACTCGAAAAGAACAAAGGCTCTGAAAAAGGCCAAGGCGCAGATACAGGAGAATATGCCGCCGGTCTATGCCCTGGGGCAGGAGATAATCGAAAGCTCCGCCTATAAGCAGGGAGAGGACGGGGAGGAAGAGGCGCTAAATGACAGCCCCGAGATGGAGGACATCAAGCTTAAGATAGAGATGGTGCAGTCCTTCCTAAGCAATCCCATGCCGCCCTTTGCAGTAAAGAAAAAGGATGAGGAGCAATACAGGGAGGAGCTTAAAAACTCTTCCCTGGCTGCCAGCCTTATGTACAATAAGCTGGCGGCGAGCCTGGACGAATGGCTCATGAAAAAGGAGGCATTAAGCGATTATTCCCAGGAGCGCTTTGAAATGATAAGCCGCCTTAAGGAGCAGATATTAGATGAAGAGGCCCGCTTTGAGCAGTCACTCCTTGACTACAGGGAGATGATGACCGGAAGCCGTGAAGCGAAAGCCGGCAAGGAGGCGACCTGGGCGGATATGCTGCGGCACGAGCGCGCAGAAAAGATAGACCTGGACGCGGAGAAGATAAAGACCAAGGATGAGGGGAACGGAACCTCCAAGGTACTTAAGTTCAAGCGGAATGGGAAGACCTATTTTTTCAAAGCGGAAGAGAATATTGATACGGGAAGCTTTGATGATATAATGGCTGCTGCTGCTGATAAGTCGGAGCTGCCTAAGGCTATTTTTGACGGCTACAAAAAGGCAGTAAATGAGCTTGACAGTACTTCCAAGGGGAATAATGATACGTATTTAAAGATAGTGGAGGTCTTTGATTATTGCAGGTCGGATGCGTGCGATTATATAAAAAAGGATGCCAGTCCTTTGCACAAGTTTGTCAAGGAGCTTTCAAAGGCACAGAGGAAGCAGTTCAGCTTATTTTTCGTGGATGCCTTTAAAACATATAACCTCAAGAGGGTGGCGGAGCTCGGCGCGAAGATACAGCCGGGCAGAAATATTTCCCGCAGAAACGTCGCAACGAGCCGTCTGGCAAAGCTTTTGGGAATAGAGGAGCTAATCGCGGAATCGAGAACTGTCGTTATAAAGCATAACGGAAAGCGGGTAAGGGGAAATATCATGGATAAGGCAGAGGGCGGTGATGATTATGCCGTTAAGGAGGAAAACGCCATGTACACCGACGAGGTGGAGGATCAGCTTATCTGCCTGCAGTTTTTCGATCTTATCTGCGGCCAGACAGACCGAAATTACGGCAATTTTCTTTTGGAGACAAACGGTGCCTCAGCTTTCGGCGGCAATAATATGATAAAAAAGATCAAGGCGATAGATAACGATCTGGCTTTCGGAAACTTAAGCTTTCAGGCGGCCGCAAAGGGACAGGTCAGATTGAGACCCTTAAGGAGTGACATGATAAAGCTCATCCCGCCAAAGTTCAAAAAGGCGATCCTGGCGCTGGATCCCGGCTTTGCAAAGCTCATACTCCGTGATCTTCTGAAAGCTGATGAGCTTGACTATCTTGAGGAAAGGATAAGGGGATTGCAGGCTTTTATCCGCAAAACGGATGCTTCCGACGAGGAGGACATAAAAAAGAAGATAGAGCAGGGGGAAAACGAGGCTGAGCTTCGGGACAGGAAGCTCAACAGACTGAAATTCATCAGGAAGGTGCTCGGAGAGCCCGCAAAGAATCCCGCGGACAGGCACAGGAAGCAGTCCGCCGCCGGTATGGAGGAAGCAACTCTCTTCAGCGGATTTTTTACATACACACCGAGAGGGTATGAGAACCTTATAAGGGCGAGAAAGGAAGAGATAGAGAAGGAAGCAAAGAAGGGGAAGAAAAAATGATACTTAGCCGAATTGCCGTTGAAAACGCAGAGGCATTTCAAAGACTGGCTCCGGGAGGGAGGCTTACTCATAAGGAGCTTGAGGATAGCTTTGCCATCGGCGCCATATGGGAAGAACCGGAAGATAAAGAAGTACCGCAGAAACCTGAAAGGGTTCCTGCGGGACTTTTGATGTTTGAGACAGGCTATACGGAATATGAAATACCTCATACCGCTACGCCGGATATGCACCTTAAATGGCTGTATGTAGACGAGGACTACCGGGGCAGGGGCATAGGACGGGAGCTTATGAAGGAGGCGCTCTTCCTCGCCGTAAAGGCGGGCTTAAAGGACATAAACTGCTATATCCATGCGACGGAGGACGAGGCGGGGAGCATAAAGAGGTTCCTGGAGCATTACAGCTTTAAGTTCACAGAGGCGGAAAGCCTGGATTTCACCCTGACCCTTGAGAAATTGGAGGAGCATAAGGATGTGGGAGCCAGGCCGGAGCAGGGCTGCTCAGTTGTTTCGCTCTCGGAGGTCAGTGACGATATGCTTTATGAATTCTTCAACGAGCTGGGGCTGGAGATGCCGGAGACGGGACCTCTTTTCGCAGATACTCAGGGACCGGACAGGCTCCTTAGTTCGGCGATAATAAAGGGGCACTCGGTACAGGGGATCTTCGTTGCGGACTTAAATGAGTATTTTGGAGGAAAATTTATACTGGAAAATATCTTCTTAAGGGTACTGCCGGAGACGGACCCGAAGAATATACTGGCGATGATCATGTATTCTTTGAGGCTTTCGCTTGCGCTCTACGGGGAAAGCCTTACGCTGCATATTTCCACGGGCTATCCTCCGTCGGTGAAGCTGGTAAAGTATTTTGTGCCGGACTGCCCTGCCAGAGAGATAGAGATAGGCGTATATAATATTGACAATGATAAGATAAGGAAAATGATAAAGTAACCCGAAGCAATTGCTGATGAGGGTGCAAAATAAACTTAAATGATCAACGATTAAAAAACAGGAGTAAAGCAGCTATGGAAGACAGGAAAGAATTTAAATTGATCCGCCTGACGAAGGACAATATCTTATCCTTCGGGCATTATTTTGACCGCGACCTTATGAATGCCATGACGAGGAAGGATTTTGACGGGGTAGGTCTTTTGCACGGGAAGACAGCCGCCGGCGGCTTTATAGCCCAGGAGAGCGATACCGATACCCGGGCGGTGGAGATACATGCCTTCCGGGTACATTCAGTGTACGCCGGAGAGGGCGGAGAGGAGCTGCTGCTTCGGGCGGCGGAGGCCATGACAAGGGATAAGGGCAGGAGCACTTTGGTCTACCGCTATATGGATGAGAAGGACGCTGCCGTGGAATTTTTTAAACGCAGTGATTTCCTGGAGTACGGGGTCACCGGAGAGGTGATCCATATAAGCCGGGAGGATCTCGGAGCAGTTTTAAAGAAAAAGAGCTCCGAGGGTGAACTCGCGAAAAAAGCGGAGGAGGAGCTGGACTCTTCCCTTA
This sequence comes from uncultured Lachnospiraceae bacterium, assembly GCA_946533525.1. GTDB lineage: Bacteria > Bacillota > Clostridia > Lachnospirales > Lachnospiraceae > NK4A144. Next base: position 4,390 of record CAMNBW010000039.1, on the reverse strand, counting down.
AGGGAGGGAAGGCATATAAGGAGGCAGTGAGCATAACTCAAGACGAGGACGGGAGCTGGATCTTCACCCTTGACCTGAAGGCTGCCCACGGCAGAAAGAAGGCATTGGGCCTTATCCGGTATGCTTTTAAGGATGCGTATGAAAAAATGGGCGACGGCGAGGAGCTTTGTATCTGCGTCCCGGAAGAGGAGTCTGTGGTATATGACAAGCTCTTTGAGGATATAGAGGATATTAAGAGAGAGGCCGTCTATATAATGGAGAAGGATGTACGTCCCTCTTCGGTTTATGACTACGCTTCGGACAGCTTTATCTATTTCATTCCGCGTCTTAATTCGCTGACGGAGATACTCTCCGATATGGGGCTTGAGGGGGATATGAGACCCTCGGACGACGACGAGGCCTTGTTCGAACTCAGGGTTCCCGAGGGAGAGCCGGCAAGGTATTTAAGCTATTTATTGAGCTTCAGGGAAGAGGAGGGGCACAGGGTTCCAAGCTATGCCACGAAGATTTCAACCTATATCTATTTTGAGGACGAGGCCCAGGCAAAGGAAATGATGGAGAAGGCAGAGGAGAGTGACATCCTCTATTGCGCCGAGGACTATCCGGAGGAGGGAGTCGTTTCGGTAAACGCGGTAATGACAGAAGGCCTGGAGATGCCGGGCTTTGAGGATTACAGGAATTTTTTAAACGGCTATGAGAGCGAGCTGGAGAAGGTCTTCGGAATAAAGGCCCTTGCGCTGGCTGAGACAGGAGAGGAAATCGATGGGTGAAGTTGAAAATAAAATAGAAAATAAAATGCAAATAAAAGAGAAAAGGCCGGCGCGCATATTTAACGATGCAGAGGACATTCTCTTTAAAAAGCATAACAATGCCGAAAAGGTTATCGACCTTATGCGCGATGAGAAAGAATATATGCCGAGAAGCATGGCAAAGCTCAGCCTCGACGAGCGAATCGAGGAGCCTCCGAAGGAGAAGGAAGAAAAGAAGGCGGTTCACGAAAGGGAAATAGTGATCGAAAGCCGAATCAAAAATTACAGGTTCGTAAATCCCTTAGTCGATGCGGATAAGTATGCCTTTATAGAGACAGAGTCAGAGAAGATCAAGAACAGGGTGAAGGAGGGCAACAAAAATACGGTGGCCTTCCTCCTTAAAGACAAGACGATCAAGGGAGATGTCAGAAGGCTTCTGGAGGATGTGAAGGAATATCTTTCAAAGGATTATGACCCGATCACACTGGAAAAGAAGACATACCGGCTTAATTTTGACGGAAAGCACGGCTTAAACTGGCTTTTTAATTCCTTTACGCATAAGCAGCGTTTCAGCAGGAAGACCCAGAGCCAGAAGCTTTTGTATCTGAAGGCTGAGATAGAGAAGCTTGGGGAGGATAACAGCAAAGCCGCGCAGTTTCTTAAGGGCTGGCTTAAGCGGATGTCTGAGACGAAGCTTAAATTTAATGAGGAGGATGTGGTCGACGCCACCAAAGCCAGATTTGTCCATCATGATAAAAATAAAAACGTGGAGGAAGGAAAGACAAAGCCTGTCAGCACGAAGGATAGAAGAGGAGTACCCCTCTTCCCGCAGGAGCCTTCCTTAAGGGATGTTTCCCAGGGAAATCTGGGGGACTGCTACTTCCTTGCAAACATCGCCGCTATAGTAAGCTCCCGTCCGGATGAGATCAGGAATATGATGAAGGACGAGGGGGATACCGTGGTTGTCAGGTTCTATTCCAGGGTAAGAAAGGTCGGAGGGAGCGATATAAAGCCTGTATATATCCGGGTGGATAAGCAGGTGCCTCAGGGCTTTGCAGCTCACTGCCTATGGGTACAGATCCTTGAGAAGGCGTTTACTGCCTATTACGGAATGGGTCGAAAGCTTGAGAATGTGGCAGAAATAAAGCTGGATAAAAACCTGGAAAACAAGGAGGTAAATTACGGGGATATCGCAGGAGGTTTCACGGCGGATTCTTTCCTCATGCTTACTGGAAAGGAGATCGAGGCCAATTTATCAGGAAACAGTGTCAGGGCAAACCGGATAGACAGTCTTTTTGAGGCCATGACCACGGATCATCTCAGTGCCCCGGGGTATTTAAAGGTGGCACGCGCCCTTCCGGCAAAGCTCAGGGCTATCAAGGCAGAATACGAGAAAAAGATAGGCGATATCTGCAATAAGCTGGGCGTCAATCTTGCACTCAAGGAAGAGCACGCTGCGAAGCTTAAGCGATGGAGCGAGCTGGTGACATCGGGAGTGGACGAAGACAGTGAAAACCTGGAGCTGGCAGAGGAGTATAAGCAGATAGGACAATTTAACAGGGAGCATCAGGCGGAGCTGGCGGAGATTGATAAGAAGCTCAATGCCAGCAAGGAATATCAGGATACCTATGCCGAAATGCAGTCCGCCATGAATGAGGCTCACGCCGAAACCGAGGCAGAGCTCAATAAGGGGGGCTACACCTTGGGGGTTTCGGCACCAAGCTTTATCATGCACCCCAAGGCAGAAGAGGATATGAAGATATTTATGTACGATAATGAGAATATGCAGAAGCTCATAAAGCTTGCCAGACCGAGGGACAACAGTGACGATTCCAACGCGGCTTACCTGGATAAGATCGCGTTAAACGGGAAATATCACAGTATATGCACAACTCTTTTAAGGCTGGCTGCCGAAAGGGCGGGAGTACAGGATCTCCATGGCGTATTCAAAAATACCAAAAGAAACGGAAGGGTACTGCAGGGCTTCAAGCAGGTCGCAAGTATCGAGGACTACCGTGAGGCGATCGCAAAGATACGCGAATATGTGGAAAAGGATGATTCTATCTTTACAATTGAGAATATACCGGGTGAATTGTCGGATACCTATACGGAGGAAGCAGTGGAGTCCGGAGAACTTAAGCAGGTCTATAAGGATATTCTTTTAAGCGGCCTTAAGTATCTGGAGGATAATTTTGAAAACCAGACGCTCATAACCCACAAGCCATTGAGCAATCAATATACAAAGGCTGCGAAGATCAAATATAAGGATATCGAGAAGGCCATAGACAATGGCAAGGTCGTGACCTTTGACACAAAGAAAAATCTGCGTGAGGGCCTGCTGGGAAAGAACGGAGAGTCCTATTATGAGGGCTTACACGACGGACATGTATATACGATCCTGGGGGTTGAAAAGATAGGAGACAGGCTCTTCGTCCGCGCAAGAAATCCCTGGGGAATTGATATAACGAAGTATACCGCGGGAAAGAATGGCAAGGTAAAATACAGCAACAATAAGAGCTTTGACAGAAACGGTATAGGCCTTATCGAGTTTAACCACTTCCTTGCAAGAAGCAGCGGATATTACATTCAAAAGTGAGGAAGCTTAACAGATGGGTGAAGTTGGAAAAAAGGTTAAAAAGCAGGGTAATGCGGTATTCAGGACCGTGGGCCGGTATGCCGATGCCGAGGATGTGTCAGCACTGTGATTTTTGGGAGTTATATAGTAAAATAAGAGAGTGTATTTTTTCAGAAACATGGATTAAGGAGAAGGAAAATGAGCGATATAGAAATTTTCAGGCTGACAAAGGAGGAGGCTAAGGAGGCAGCGGGACTGCTGTTGCCGGAGGTAGTGGAGGCGCTATCGAGCGATATGCCGGTGACGGTGCTGGCCGCGGTGGATGGAAATACGGTCATCGGAGCCCTGGGAGGCGCCATTGACGGGGACGCTTTTGAGATAACGTCGCTTTTTGTGGCTCCGGAGCACAGGAGGCGCGGAGCCGCCCGGGAGTTGATATGGAAGCTGCAGGAGCTTACAGAGGATGAGGGTATCATGCTCAAGGCAGAGTTTAATGTGGAGAACGAGGATAATAAGACGCTTTATTCCTTCTTTAACATGATGGGCTTTAAGGCGGAGAGGGTGGAGTTCCCCTCGTATTATATTGCTCCGATTAGTAATCTCAGGGATTCGGCGCTAATAGAAAAAGAGGATGAGAGCATTCATTCTTTCGCGGAGGTTCCGGATAATTTCATTCGCGCAGCCTCGAATGCGGGATTCGAGAAGGGGTATCCGCTGCCCGAGGGAGGTTTGGTTTCAAAGAGCGTGGATAAGCATATGAGCTTTTGTGTGGTGAAGGATGAGGCGATGAGCGCGTATGTGGCGGTGGAGCCGGTGGATGAGGAGATGGTGAAGGTGTCGGCGCTGTGGTCGGAGTCGCCGAATCCGAAGGAGCTCCTGGCAATGTTGTCGCAGATGCTTAAGGAGATACGGGGGAAGTTCGCGCCGGAGGCGAGGATGGCGATGCTTGCTTTAAATGCGACGTCGTATAAGCTTATTCAGTATATATTTAAGGACGTGGAGCCGTGTTCGTATAGTATGTACTTAGTTTAAGGTTTACGCGCGAAAATTTTCAACGCCATTTCTC
>CAMNBW010000038.1 GCA_946533525.1 uncultured Lachnospiraceae bacterium | reverse complement strand
TCGAAAAGGAAGAAAACTATAAAGCAATAGGGGGGCACTATGAAGCAGTTTTCAAAGAACGAAGCGAAGAGATAGCAGTATATCCCCGCTGCCGCCAGCCTTTTTTCGGGATAGAAGGCGTAGCCCGCCCCTTTAAGCTCAAGTAGCCTTTTTAAGAGCAAAAAGACTATGAGGGCGAATACCAGGATGCCGTGTACCACAAGAATATCCAAAAGCCCGTTATGCACCTCGAAGATAAAGAAGCTCTTAAGCTTATAGGAAGACCCTATCCCCGTCAGGGGCCTGGACAGGAAGGCTCCCCAAAGCTCCCTCCATATATCCTGCCTTCCCGAGAGCAGATCCTTATATAAAATCCTTATTTCCATCCCCCTAAGGCCGATCGCCGTATAAATAAGGGTAAAGGCAAGGCTGCCCGCAGTCACGGCGGCAGGAAGTATATAATAGAGCCTGCTCTCCGACAGCTTCGGCAGTATAAGCCATACCACCCCGAAGGCCAAAACGCACAGGGCCGCCGAGCGGGCGTGATAGCATATGGTAAAGAGCAGGGTGACGGCAAAGAGGAGTCCCTGCGCATATTTAAGGTAATACAGTTCGAAATTATTTTTTGCGTACTCCATCAGCAGCTCTCCCATGACCATAAGGGTGATGAAGGCGAGGCCTGCCATATTGAAGTTATAGTACCAGCGCACCACCGAATACCAGGGAAGCATCATGGATATACCCACGGCGCAGATAAAATGCCTGCATCTTTCGCTTAAGGGCACCTTTCCCGCCAGATACAAAAGCAGGGCATTATCCGCCACTATGAGGGCCGCCCCCTTGTTGGAGCCGATGAGGAAGAGATTCAAAGCTCCTATCAGGGCGGCAAGAAAGGCGGCAATAAGCTCCACATCTCTTTCCTTAAGCCTTTTGACCGGATTAAAGAGACCGAAGAAAACCGCCGTCATCAACACGAAGATTATAAGGGTTGCATAGGGCGTAGTTGCGGCGTAGACCTCCTGCAGCATAAAGGATGAAAGATAGAGGTAAGCAAAGAGGACGCAAATTATCAGCCCTGCATATTTTGAAATTCCCTTAGCCATTCCCCCTCCTTCCTTTTATAAGCCCTATGAGTTTCACCGCCACGGGCAGAAGCTCCTTTAAGTATATCGAGGTAAGGGCCAGCGCTATAGCCCCGTTCCATATCTGCCAGCCCGGTACGTTTCCCGTAACAAGGATGGATTCCAGCACCAGGAGGGCGTAGAGCACCATATTAAGGCGCAGGCCCACCGAAAGCTTAACATGCCTCGAAGCGTAAATATAGGCCAGGACAAACATCACAAAATAGGAGATAAGTGTGGCTACCGTCGCTCCGGGCGCACCGAACCAGGTTATAAGTACAAAATTCAGAACTATATTTACAAGGGCTCCCACTCCCGTGGCCCTTCCCATACTCTTTCCGTCCTTAAAGGCCAGGCAGATAGAACCCAGGTACCCCTCCAGGGCTCCGAATATGACCGAAATAAGCAGGGGCGGCACCAAAATCCAGGCCTCAAAAAAGCCCTTTCTGAACAGGAAGGCCGCTATGAGCTTCAGGAAATATATGAGCCAGGCGCAAAGCACCACCATAAGGGCATTATATTTTTTAAAGAGCCCCGAAAAAAATTCCGCCCTGTCCTCTCCCTCATATTCCCTGACTGCTGACATCTGGAAGGCCTGGGCAAAGATGCGCTGAAAGGTGGTAAGTATGGCGGGTATCTTGTAGGCCACTCCGTAGAGCCCGTTTACCGCGCTTCCCAGCATGAACAGGATAAAATACCGGTCTATCGCATTGTTCGCCCAACTGGATGCGGCGTAGAGCTGCATATTTTTCCCGTACTCGCACATGGAGCGCTCCAGCTCCTCATCATTTCCGGCCTCTCTTAGGGAGGCTGCTCCTCCGACCAGCAGGAACATTATGAGGGCTGCTCCGAAAAAGGAGATTATCTGGGCCGCAAGATAGCCGTAGAGCCCCAGCTTAAATACCAGGAGCAATATGAGATTTGAGGCGATCACCAGCGCTGTGCAGGAGATGGAGCCGGTTATCATTATCTTTGTCTTATCGCACCCCTGGCAGTAGAGCAGCATGAATTCGTATACGCTGTCCGCGGCAAACAGGACTATGAATATCGCCACATAGGCCGCCAGAGGGGCATTCCCGTGGAGGCGCTGATTTATCAGTGAAAACACTCCCGCATTACCGATACCTATGACGGCGACTCCCAGGACAAAGACAATGCTTATGGCCCGGGTCACGTATTTAAGTCCTGTCTTAAGGACGTTTTTCTGATTCTCCCCCGCCAGGGCGAACCTGAGGGCCGCCTCCCCGATATTTAAGGAAAGGAGCGGCACCGTAAGCAGCAGTGTCGTCTGCATCACGTCGGCCACCCCGTACTGCGCCTCGCTTAAGACCGAGGTATAAAAGGGGACCAGCAGAAACACCAGCAGCTTTGAGACAAAGTTGCTGACCGTAAAGAGGGCCATATTGGAAAAGAGGTAGCGGTATCTTCCCCTGCTCATGTTTTTTGAGCCTTTCTTCCGTGAAAGATCTCATAGAGAAGAAACAGCAGCACCGGAGAGTAATCCGCCCACATCAGATCCATATCAATAAAGGATTCTATGAACATCGCAAAGACTGCGGCGGCGCATAGTATCTTTTCGGAACCCGTATCAGCGGCTATGAGCTTTCCCGCCTCAAACAGCCTTCTTATAAGCAGCATTACGGCAAGGGCAAAGACTATTACCCCGTGAACCGCCAGTATGTCGTACATGGCGTTATGGATATTGTATTCAAAGAAGGACTTCAGGGCTCTGCCGGAGCCTATTCCGGTAAGGGGCTGACCCGCGAAGATCTCCCAGACCTCCATCCAGATCTGCTCCCTTCCCGAAAAGACATTTTTATAAAAAAAGGGCATTTTCGGGTTTATGCCAGTGTTTGACAGCAGGACATAGAAGAGCACAAAAAGCAGGGAGCCGAAGATGGAAAAAAGCGTAAGCCCCCGGAAAAATGTCTTGCTGTGCCACAGCTTTTTCGGGATCAGGTAAAACAGGAGCAGGAATACCGCCAGGGCTATAAAGGCGCCTCTTGCCAGATGCCACAGCACAAGGTTTGTGGTACGGATAAGGGCTATGACGATGAAAAAGCCGTATATCTCCTTTAAGGAGCAGAGCCTGTTTAAGAGCACATAGGCCCCCAGCAGGGTAAATACGGTAGCCGTAGCCCCGGTATTGGCATTAAAGGAAAAGGTCCGGTCGTACACGAACCACGAGGCAAACATTATCAGAAAGAAGATCTCCAGGGTCTTTAGCTGAAGGTCGCTTAAGCTTATCTCCTTTGACAGGTAGAACACCAAAAGGAAATCCGCCAGTATCAGAAAGCAGCCCTTATTTGAATCTATAATGAAAAGATTCACCGCCGCCACCAGGAGGGCCAGCGTCAGGGCATAGAAGCTTAAATCCTTTTCCTTAAGCTTCTTAAGCAGATTTACGTTATTAAAGAAAAGGATCGCCAGTGCAACGAAGATTATTAAGGTATTATAGACTTCCGTTATATGATAAAAGCCGGGAAAGGTCCAGGTACACGCATAAAACACCATCAGGATGATAAGCGCGACCCAGTTTAGTACCTCTCCCCTCTTACTGTTTTCCCACATATTTTCAAAAGCTCCTCTACCGCCCGGTCCCACCCGCTTAAAGTCCTGTCGGTGGCCGCCGTTATGCGGGGATTGTTGTGTTTGTCAAGAAGACCCGCTATTTTAGCCGCTATCTCCTTCGGGTCGTCGGGCTCCTCAATAAGGTCTCCCTCGCCGAGCCCTCCCAGGACCTCCAGACAGCCGCAGCGTTCGGATATAAGTATATCGTTCCCGCAGCTTAAGGCCTCCAAGACGGACAGGCCGAAGGTCTCAAAGACGCTGTTTTGTATATACAGTCTGTGCTGCCCTAAAATTTCGGGTATCCTTGAGCTCTCGACCATACCGAGGTCTTTCACAAAGGAATAGGCCGCTATCCTTTCGGAATCCGCCCCCTTATCTCCTATAACCGTAAGGGTCAGCTCTCTTTCTCCCGAGCTGTTGAGCAGCTCTATCGCCTCGCAGATTCTGATTATCCTCTTTCGGGGCATACCGCCGCCGATCGAGATAAGGGCGTTTTCCGGTGCAGCCGTCTCCGCGGCCGCCCTCTTTCCAAGGCTTTCCCAGTCCACCCCGTTGGTAAGATGGGATATTTTATCCTTAAATTCCGGGTATCTATCCTTAAGCCAGCCCTCGAACCACTTGGAGACCGCCAGTACAAGATCCGCCTTCTCGAGCATCCTGTATTCGCAGCGGGCCATATAGGGATCCGGCACCTTGTTTATCTCATTCTCATATTCCACCGAGCCGTGCATCAGGTAGATGCAGGGCTTCTTCAAAAGCCTGGAAAGGGTCATTCCCAAAAGGTTCTGCCTGGAATAGCCCGAAAAAAAAGTGACCGAGCTCCCCGGCAGGGTGAACAGAAGTTCAAAAAAGCGGGCTGCCTTTTTTTCTGACTTTAGATATTTAAAGGGCACCCCTTTCTTCTTTAAGCCTTCGATATATGCCCTTGTGACCCTCGCGGGACCGGTGGGGCTTCTATAGTCGCCTATTATGAATATCACGGGCTCCGGCATACTCCTTCTTCCCCTCCAGCATATATTTAATCGCAGACAGCATGCCTACGCCGTCCTTTGTATAAAGCCCCCGCTTCCTTATGGCGAACTGGAGGGCCAGGAGGATAAAGGCGGACTTCGACATCCTGTAGTAGCCCGCTCCCCTGTTTATGAAAAACTTCCTGTCATAGCCCTTAAACCAGGTGGATTCTCTGGGTATCAGGCTGCCCAGCTCCTCTCCCACATACCATACCGACAGCCCCTTCCGCTTTGCGTCAAAGAGAAAGATATTCTCCTCCCCCATGCCGTAGCGGGCTCCGGCGCCGAAATCCTCATCCATCTTAAGGGAGACCCTTTCAAGGCTCTCCTTCCTAAAGGTGATCTCAGGGGAAAAGATCTTCATGGAATTAAGAAACCCGAGCCTTGCCTCACCTTTTATCACGGGCTCCTGCCTTTCGGGCCGCCTTATAAAAAAAACTATGATATCCGCCTCCGGATGCCTTTCATAAGCGCTCATAATGCGGCTCTCATAGTCTGAGCGATATTTTACATCGTTATCACAGTATGCGCAAATCCCTCCCTGGGCCAGGCTCACCGCTTTGTTGCGGCTTTTGGACAGCCCCCTGTCCCGGGTGGATACGAAGCGCACCCGTCTTCCCCCCTCTTCCAGGCACTCATCGGCTTCGGTGTCGCACTGGTTTATGACGATGACATTTCCGGTTATGCCAAGCTCCTCCAATATGCTCTTGTCTTTAAGGTGCATAGCCGAAAGCAGCACCGTAGGTCGTTTACTGTCTTCCATATATCTACAGGCGCCTCAGCACCGCCCTCACCGCATATTTTACGAAGTAGCGCAGGCTCTTAAATACCCCGAAGCCCTCCACCTTTCTGTATAAGTTCCAGGTGCGCCTAAGCGCCTCGAGCTTATTGGAGGACAGCGTCCTTGCGCTCCTTCTGTACAGGGTAAGGGGCTCATCGAGGCCGTAGCCGGTATAGCCGGAGCGAAGGATCTGCCACCAGGTAGCCGTGTCCTCGCTGGCGACCTTTGGCATAAGCATCAGCTTTAAGGGCAGCTTCTTCCTGTCGAACATCACCGTGGAGGTAAAGATCGTCGTGTTTCCAAGGGCTTCTTCGTAGCTTATGGTCTCCGGCACACGGACTATTTTGCCGGTGCCTTTGGCGTTTTCATCCGCAAACTCGTAGCCCGTAAAGACAAAGGCGGCTCCCTTTTCCCGGCAAAAGGCCAGCTCCTTTTCCAGCTTATCCTCTTTCCATATATCGTCGGCATCGAGAAAGCACTGGTAGCGCCCTATTGCGGATACGGTACCGGTATTTCTCGCAGCGGCTGCTCCCCTGCCCTTGCACTTAAGCACCCTGATGCGCCTGTCCTCTTCCGCCAGACGGTTACAGACCTCAAGGCTTCTGTCCTCAGAGCCGTTCTCGATAAGCAATAGCTCCCATTCCCTGTAGGTCTGTCTCCTGACCGAAGCCACCGTTTCCTCTATGAATTTTTCCGCATTATGCACCGGAATGATTACAGAGATCATACTATTTGACCCGATCCTGTTTTTCTTCCGGGAGGGATACGGGCATATCAGCGGTCACGCTCCCGCTTACTCCCTCGGTGCTCTCCTTTGTAAAAAGGATCTTGCAGGTCAGGAGTATCAGCTTTATATCCAGCCATATGGAAAACTGCTCTATATAGTAAAGGTCTAGCTTCAGCTTGTCATAGGGCAGGGTATTATATTTTCCGTAGAGCTGGGCGTAGCCGGTTATCCCCGCCCGGACCTTCATCCGGTAGGAAAATTCGGGCATCGTCTGCTCATATTTTTCAATGAACTCCGGTCTCTCGGGTCTGGGTCCCACAAAGGACATATCCCCTTTAAGCACGTTAAAAAGCTGGGGGAGTTCGTCGATCCTGAAGGAGCGGATAACGCGCCCCACCGGGGTTATCCTCGGATCCCCTTCGCGGGCCAGCTCCGCCACTCCCCGGCTTTCCGCGTCAACTATCATGCTGCGGAATTTATAGATGTTAAAGCGCTTGGAATTCCTTGTACACCTCACCTGGCTGTAGAGCACCGGACCCCCGTCTCCCAGCTTTATAGCCAGAGCCGTTATCAGCATGATGGGGGAAGTCACTATGATAAGGAGGAGGGACAGGACGATGTCAAAGGCCCTCTTTATCACCCTTTCCTCGTATTGCAGGGGATTTCCCTCCGTCAGCAGCAGGGGCGTGTCAAAGAGGTGTATGGGCTTTGAGCCGTTTAAGATAATGTCGGATATTTTCGGCATGGAATATATCCGCTTGGAATTTTCGTAGCAGTATTTAAAGATCCTGTTTCGGACTTCCGCGGGAATATCCCATAAAACCACGGTATTGTGCCTGTCTATGCTCTTATGTATCTCTTCCTCCGGCTCGTCGGTGCTGATGGAGCCCACTACGTGAAACTGGTCCCTTCTGGTAGCCAGCTTTTCGACAAAATTATTGATGGAGCTGCCCTTATAGATAAGAAATACATCGTAGGGCTTGAAGATCCGCTGATATATGCCGGTGGTCACCGAGATCCAGATACAGGAAAAAACGATCTGTATCAAAAGCACAGCCAACAGGGGGGTAACTCTCGGGAAGCCATAGGAGAGCATAGCGGTAATAAGATAGAAGAAAACCGCACTGAAGCCCGCGGTAAAGAGGAGAGAGAACATGACCTCCCCCTTACGGCGCATTCCCACTGTCAGGCCGCCGAAGACATTGCCTAAAAAAAGGAACACGACAGTATAAAAAGCCATTACAAAAATATGGCCCCTTAAATAGAGCTGGGTCCTGAAGCCCAGGTTATATATATTATGAAGCACGTAATACACCGGAAATATATCTGCCACAAGCATTATGAAGCAGGTTACCAGCGTATAAAGCCTTCGTCTGGCATCATGTGAGATCATCTAAATCACTCCGAATACTTGGCACAGGGTTGTTTTAATCTCAGAGCTTGCCCTTAAGCGCTAAGAGGGCAGCCCCGGGAAGTCCCTTTAATACAAGGCCTGCCGGCAGGGAATATTCCCCGGCATAGCTTTTATCAACCCTGGCCTTAAAGCGCAGATAATGCGCCGCATATTTCATACCCAGAAGCCCTTTGCCCGAAAGAGCCCTCTGATAATAATAAATAAACCAGCCCGTGGGATTCTTCTCCCTAAGGTCGTCCACCCTGTCGGTAAGCCCTTCCGAAACCAGCTCACAAACAGTAAGTATCTTATCCGAGATCAGATACTCATGCCCTTCATCTATGCGGTCATAGGCAACGTCCTCGGGCACGTATTTTTCGCCCTCGATCTCGGGGAAGGGAAAGCGTTTCAAAAGCTCTGTCCTGAATACCAGCGTCGTTTCCCCCCTAAAGCCGGCCTCGTACAGCCCCTTAAGGCTGGATCGCCCGCTCTTCGGAAAGGCGGCGCCGTAAAGGATATGCTCTTCGTCGGCGCCCTTATGCGCCACTATCCCGGCCAGAGTCTCATCCTCATTTCCCGCCCACAGTGTCAATATATCATCTACCGCTGTCTTTGTAAAATGATCGTCGGAATCCAGACAGACGAAAAGAGGCGTATCCGCGAGCTTTACCCCGAGGTTATGGGCCCTCATCTTTCCGCCGTTTTCCTGCCTCGTATAGCGGATCTCCAGCTTGCCCTCCCTCTGAAAAGAGTGTATCAGCTCCCCTGTATCGTCCTCGGAGCCGTCGTCCACCACCAGCCATAAAAAGGCTCCGTTGGTCTGGCCGAGCAGGCTCTCATACAGGCGTTTAAGCTTATCCGCCCTGTTATAGGCCGGGGTAAATACCGTCAATATCCTTTCGTCGCGCATCACTGGCTCTCCCAAACGGCAGTGTAATCGGCCGGTTCAAATCCCTCTATTGCATCGGACTCATATTTCCATATGTTCCTGTCCCCCGCCCGGCTTATCTTTTTGAGCCCGGCCTTTTTAAGATAGCTGTTTACCGGACTGTCCTCGCCCAGCACCACGTATTCGGTGTCGGTCTCCTCGAGGCTTTCCTTAAAATCGCTGACGGCGACGTCCTCATTTTTAAGTATCACGCTTAAGATCCGGTTGGGGTGCTTCTGCTTTTCCGCTATAAAGTCGTCCACCTCAATGCCATTCAGCATATTCAGAAACTCCTCCCGGGTGCCGGTCAGCAGGATCGTGGCGTCGTACTGCCGAAGCTGCATGGTAAGGCCGAAATCGCATACCGCCTTGGGAAATTCCCGCTCGCTGTCCCTGTGGATGGCCTCGCTGACCGCTATCACCTCCTGGGGCATTTTATAGACGTTGTGCACCCTGAGATACCCGTCCGAATAAACCAGCTTCCCCGCACCCAAAAGCAGCAGCACGGCAGCGGTAAACCAGGCAATTTTGGCAGCTGCGCTGCGGTCCTCCCTGAAAACGACAAGGGTAAGGGCGAAGGCTATGGCCGGTATTACCGGAGATATCCATAAAAGCCTGTAGTATTCCTGATTGACGTCAAAAATTGAGTTTATCAGCACGGGGACAAGGGGGTTATAGACCGTTAGCACGGCGACGATGGCCGGATAGATAAAAACTCCCCTGTATTTCTTATCGGCCTTCAGATGTATGAAGACCAGGGCAGCAAAATACAGCAGCATATAAAAGCACTGCCCCGAATATTCCGCTATGCACTTGAAGATATAGGCAAGCCCCTCGTCGGCTATTGACAAATTCTGCATTTTTACCTCGGATA
>CAMNBW010000037.1 GCA_946533525.1 uncultured Lachnospiraceae bacterium | reverse complement strand
AACCGGCATATAAATTGATGTACATATTTAGTTACTCTATAACATAACACAACGCAACGCTTCTGCATTGCGACGGACGAAGCCAGACATAGGCCGACGGCGCTGAATAGTCAATTCCTTGTCAATATTGGTTTTAAGATATAAAATACCCATATATATTATAAACGAATTGGAGGGTATTTCATGATAGTTAACAATTGGGAAATCGAATTAAAGAGCGGAAAAACAAAGACTGTTTCCATCAATATTTCCGAAGAGGGCGGTCATGAACACGACACCACCGCAATGCTGGACGCAGCCAAACAGAAAGCGGATATATTTGAAGGCTACGATGCAGCCATCGTCAACAACGCCAATAGCACCATCCGTTTAAAGGACACCGTCTTCAACGTCCAGGAAATCGCCGCCATCTCCTGCAGCACCAAAGAGATCAGGGAATAAACAGGGCAAAAAGGGAAATAACCACGACAGGGCTTTGACTGTTAACAATGCTCTTATCTCTTAAGGCTGCTACGCAGTTGTCTCCACCTTATAACAAGCGGTATCAGCATCACTGCCCAGGCTACGGGCTCACATATTATTATAGCAGTATAACCGATTTTGGGGGCAAGGAAAACCGCTATCAGCGCCTTGCACATGAGCTCAGCGAAGCTCGAAACCAGCGTCATCAGGCTCTCGCCTATTCCCTGCAGACTGTTTCTTATGCAGCATACCGAAGTACATAAGAAATAGAACAGCGTATCAATCCTTATATACATTGCCCCTGTCGAAAGCACACTTTCTTCGGTGCTGGCGGAAATAAGGGATATGATCTGCGGCCCGAAGAGCCAGGACAGCGCTGCCATACAAAGATCCCATATCAAAATAACCATTATTGACTGCTTTGTTCCCTGCCATATCCTGTCGTATTTTTTCGCTCCGTAATTCTGACCGCTGAAGGTTGCCAGGGCGACGCCGAAAATTCCGTTAGGCACCATGAATACCATAGTCGCCTTTCTTGCAGCGGTATGTGCCACAATAGTATAAGGACCGAAAGTATTTATAGCCCCCTGCAAAATCAGTGTTCCCATATTGACCAGGGAGAACATCAAGGCCATGGAAAAACCGATAGAGATTACTTTCCCGGCCACAACAGGTGAATAAGCAAAATCCGCCCTGCTGACATGCAGCAGCGGATAGCGCTTTAGTATCCTGATCATGCAGGCTGCAGCGCATATACCCTGTGAGAGAACTGTGGCCACGGCCGCCCCAGCCACTCCCAAATCGAGCCCCAGAATAAACAGATAGTCGAGACCGATATTCAAAAAAGATGAGACTATAAGAAGGATAAGCGGTGTTGCCGTATCTCCCACGGCCCGCAAAACTGCAGCGCAGACATTATAAAAGGCAGTAAAGATCAACCCCACTATTAAAACGCAGATATATTGAAGAGCAAGCGGCATTAACTCCTCTTCGATCTGGAGAACGTTTAAAATCGGTTTTATGAATATAAGGGATATTCCGGTAAACAGGAGGGTAGACACTGCTCCCACCAGAAATGATGATGCCACCGAGCGTTTAAGATTAGCCTTGTCCCGGGCACCGAAATATGTTGCGACCACGATGGCAAAGCCGTTACTCATTCCGTTTATAAAACCTATCAGGAAATCCGCCAGCGGAGTCGTCGCCCCTACCGCTGCCAACGGCAGCTCGCCCAGTGTCTCTCCCACTATACGCACATCCACCAGCGTATAAAACTGCTGAAAGAGCTGCCCAATAACCAGAGGCAGTGCATACATCAAAATCAGTTTGATGGGATTGCCACGAGTAAGATCTTTCATGATGACCTGATTATATTCATCGGGGGCGTGTCGCCCCTCACTAACTGTATGCTTTCAGCTTATCGCTTCCGCTCTTCGCTGGCATACTGTAACCTCGGGGCGACAGGATTCGAACCTGCGGCCCCCTGCTCCCAAAGCAGGTGCTCTACCAAACTGAGCCACGCCCCGTTGTTCTTTATTTCTTTCCTTTTTGTTTCTTTCTGCTTTGCTCTATCAAACTTCACGCCACGAAACGCAATAAAATATATCACTAATCTGCTTTATTTTCAATTATTATCACATTTTTTTATGCACAAAATATCATTGTTGTTTATAATAAGTTAAAATACGCAGCGCTAAAGCGGCTCACAAATATCAGGAGGAATCTAAATGAAGGTACTTATCTTAAACGGCAGCCCTAAGCCTAATGGCAACACTTCCATTGCACTGGCAGAAATGGAAAAAGTATTTGAAAAAGAAGGCATCGAAACTGAGCTCATCCACGTCGGCAACAAGGACATCCGCGGCTGTATCGCCTGCGGAACCTGCTACGAAAAAGGCAAATGCGTCTTCGACGACATTGTAAACGAGATCGCACCCAAATTTGAAGCAGCCGACGGACTGGTAGCCGCAAGCCCGGTTTATTACGCTTCCGCCAATGCAACCCTCATAGCTGTACTGGACAGGCTCTTCTACAGCACTCATTTCGACAAGACTATGAAGGTTGGTGCAAGTGTGGTCGTTGCAAGAAGAGGAGGCTTGAGCGCCACCTTTGATGAAATAAACAAATATTTTACGATAAGCGGAATGCCCGTGGCTTCCAGCCAGTATTGGAACAGCGTTCACGGAGCGGCTCCCGGAGAAGCAAAAGAGGATGCAGAAGGGCTGCAAACTATGCGTACCCTGGCATCAAATATGAGCTTCCTTATAAAGAGCATTGCCCTGGGAAAAGAAAAATATGGTCTTCCTGAAAAAGAGGAGCAGATAGGAACCAACTTCGTAAGATAAGTTTACATAACTCCGATGCAGAGATCATAGGGGCTGTTGTATTAGTACAAAATACAACAACCCCTTTAACTTCACCCTCACCTCTTCAAACTCGCCAACAGCCCCTTAAGCTGATCCAGCAGCTTCCCGTAGGACATCATGCAGTCCCCGTGCCGGTGCCGTATATCCATGATCCTGTTTTCCTTCGCCGCCATCTCAAGGTACAAAGCCTTCTCCGAAAGCTCATCCGCACCTATGCTCTTGGCCGTACTCTTAACCGCATGTACCTGTATCCTGTAATTATCCCAGTCATTCGTACTGAAATAGCTTTGCATCTCTCCCATCCTGTTGGCCTCTACAAATTCCTTAAGCATCTCCAGATAGAAATCCTTATCCCCCGCGCAATAGTCCAGGCCAGCGGCTGTATCCAGAAAATCGATCCTTAAGATCCAGTCTCCATCTTTTTGCTCGCCTTCCACCCTCTCCTTTTCAACGATACTGACCTTATCCTCCGGAAGATATTTGATCAGCGTGCTCTTAAGCTCCTCTATCATTACCGGCTTGGAGATATAGTCGGAAAAGCCCTTGCTTAAGTACTCCTCCCTTGCCCCCAGCACCGCGTTTGCCGTCATCATGATAACCGGCGGCAGCGAAGAACCGTACTTTTCCCGCAGCTTGTCAAAAGTCTCGAGCCCATCCATCCCCGGCATCATATGGTCGAGGAAGATCACGTCAAAGGTTTCAAGCTCCATCATCGCTATGCACTCGGCTCCGCTCTTGGCCGTGCTGATCCTGATCTTGTTGGGTTTAAGGAAGCCCTGGATAACCTTTATATTCATATCCACATCGTCCACCACGAGAATATGGGCGTCCGGCGCGATATAGTCCCTTTCTCCCCTGTCCTTTATCCCGCGGAGCGACCCGTCCGCCTCCACAAACTCCTCTTCGCTGACTCCGACTATCCTCTGCGGGATCCTTGCAGTAAAGGTGCTCCCCTTTCCGGGTTCACTCTCCACTCCGACGCTTCCGCCCATCATTGCAACAAAGCTGGAGGTTATCTGCAATCCAAGGCCCGTGCCCTCGATAAATTTGTTCTTCTCCTCGTCCACCCTCTCATAGGCGTTAAAGAGCTTGCCCTGATCTTCCTTCGCTATTCCCGACCCGGTATCGACCACCGCAACAATCAGGATCAGAGTGTCTCCGTCCTTTTCCCCGTCTACATTTAAAGAAACCCTTCCCTCAGCGGTATACTTGACCGCATTGGTCAAAAGATTGGTGATTATCTGTCTTATCCTTACCTCATCGCCGTAAAGGATGTACCTGGAAATTTCCGCCGGCATATTGATCTCGAGCTCCAGACCCTTTTCCTGGGCTCTGAGGAAAATAAGGTGATAGCAGTCATTTATGACGGAAATAAGAGGATACTCCGTCTCCACGAGCTCCATCTTTCCCGACTCGATCTTGGAAAAATCCAGAATATTATTTATGAGCGATAGCAGGCTTTTGCCGGAATTCTCGATATTCTTCGAATAATCCCTTATATTGGAATCCCTGCTGTCCCTGAGTATCATCGTGTTCATCCCAAGGATGGCATTGATCGGGGTACGTATCTCGTGGGACATCTTTGCAAGGAAGGAGCTCTTGGCGTTATTGGCTTTTATCTCATTTTCCCGGGAAATCTCCAGCGCCTTCATGGTCCTCTTAAGCTCTATATAATCCTCCGTTTCCAGCGAGAAGAACATTATAAGAGCCGAGACTGTCCCTGCAAAGAAAACGAGCCTGACCTGCGGAATAAAGGCTCCCTGAATAAACCCGAAAAGCAGAGGTATCAATACAAAGGCCGTATAGATAAAATACTTGTTTTTATCGATGGACTTTCTCTTAATTCCCAGAACAAAGGCCGCGTGTATAAGATACCAGGCCGCCGGAATGCAGTACAAAAGATACAGCGGTCCCCGGACAAATTCCCTGTCCCTGAAAGAAAAGATCATCCCGTTTACCTGGTTTAAGATATACAGAACCATAAAGACCGCAGAAACAATGCCGTCCAGAAGCTGCCCTGCAAAGGCCTTGCTCTTTAAAAACGTATATACATAATTTGTCCCGCAAAAGGCAAAGGCAGAAAACGAAATATGATAGAGCATTATCAGAAGTGAATTCAGGCTTGCCGGAACAAGGCGCGAATAGGTAATCGTAAAGATGGTCAGAATATCTAAAATTCCGCAGATAACACCGGAAAGAAGAAAACTCTTGAATACAAGGTTTCTTCCCTCACTCCGCTGGTACTGTGTATGAAAAATGGCAAACAGCACGGCGATAATGATTATGCCGGCTATATCATAGGCAATAGTATATCTTAGCTGCATATTCTCCTTGTATTTAGGGTTTTCATCCCCGTTAATATCGATTTACAGCCCTTAAGGAACTTAGGTTCAATATTCGCAATCCGTGGAAATCTGGTATTATAAATAATTTATGGTAAAATGAGCCTCACCCTTCCTGTCTGTCTCCATTATAACATAGGAAGGACGCCTTCCGTCCTGTCTCGGATAAGAGATGCTCCCGGGATTTAAAACCACAAGATCCCTGCTTTTCTCCACCAGCGGCTTATGAGTATGGCCGAACATAACGATGTCCACCCCCCTGTCCCTCGCCTCTTCCGCTATCATTTCCGGACCGATGGAAACATTGTAGCGATGTCCGTGCGTGACAAAGATCTTGTACTTATCAGCATTTAAGGTAAGCTCTCCGGGAAGGTCGGAAAAGAAATCGTTATTCCCCCTGACCATCATGCAGGGGCACCCGGCAATGCTCCTTATCCTCTCCTCATCGCCTTCCACATCTCCGCAGTGAATAAGGAGCTCAAAGGGTCCCGACCTCTTGACCGCCTCTTTGAAATTATCCAGTTTTGCATGTGTATCACTTACTATCAGAATTCGCATAAGCCTCTATTTCCGCCCTGACTGCCCTTAGTGCCGCTCCCCGGTGACTCCTTGAATTTTTCACCTCGGGAGAAAGCTCTGCAGTAGTCTTTTCAAATTCCGGCAGGATAAATATGGGATCGTATCCGAAGCCGTTTGACCCCTTTTCCTCGTAGCCTATCCTTCCTTCCATGACTCCCCGGAGAACCTTTTCGCTGCCGTCGGGAAAGATGACCGCCGCCGCACAGACGAACCTTGCCGTCCGCTTTTCGTCGGGTACGCCCTCAAGTCTGTCAATTATACTTTTGTTCTTCACATGGTAAGAGGTATCCTCTCCCATATATCTGGAAGAATAAATGCCCGGTTCCCCGCCAAGGGCATCCACTTCAAGTCCCGAATCGTCGGATATTACCAACTGTCCCGTCTGCTTCCATACGCTCCTGGCCTTAATGAGGGCATTTTCCTCAAAGGTCTCGCCGTCCTCCACGATGTCAGCGTCGATCCCTTCGTCCTTCATAGAAACAATATTATCACAAAAATCCCGTAAAATCTCCTTAATTTCAGTCATTTTATCATTATTTCCGGTTGCAAATATTATTTTTTCAATCTTCACCTTTTATTCCTCTTTTCCCTCATCGGCAAAATAGCCGTTTAGCGCTTCGATCACCCCTTCGGCCGCCCTCTGTGCAAATTTATCGGAAGTCGCGGTAAGGGCATCCCTTTTATTCGTAATATAGCCCAGGCACAGATCCACCGCACCGGAACCCGTATTTTCCGCTATACTTCCGCCTCTTCGAAGTGAAGCCTTCCTGAAATCGCTGATCGTACTGTCAGCCACGAGCTTCCCCAGCTTTTCGGCAAACTCCCTGTCCTTATCTTCATAATAATATGTACTTATCCCGTGAGTTACCCTGGTATCCGGGTCCGCATCAGTATGAAGCCCCAGCACAAGATCCGCCTGCGTATCCTCGACTAAAGCCTGCCTTGCCTCACCGGAAACAGCCGTATCTGTATTCCTTGTAAAATATATATGATAATCGAGACCTTCCGCAGCCTTTTCCAGCGCCGACGATACATTTAAGGTAATGTCCTTTTCGGAAACCCCGTAGGATACCGAGCCCGTTTCCTCTCCGCCGTGCGAAGCGTCCACCACTACTATCCTGTCGTATTTTTCATGGGGAGGAATGAGCCCCACATAGAGCTTATCTGTTTTAAGCTCGAGCTTAGTCTCATAAAACCTTGCGCTGTGCAGCTCAAGCACGGCGGTTTCTCCCTCGAAACCGTATCTGAACCTGTCAATATTTTTAAGGTCCCCGGAAAAAACATTTTCCCTGAAAAAATTTTCCGGCACCCCGGAAATCATTATCCTTGTAACATGCTCAATATAGTCGCTGTCCACCTCTATGTCGTCCTCAGAAGTCCCCTCAGGCACCGGCACGGTAAGATAACCCTCTCTGTCATTAACGCCGATCTCCAGGTTTTCTCCGGTTTTTAATTCCGTGGACTTATTCCACGCGGCATTTGTCCCGTATACACTTGATACGGGAATAGGGTTTAAAAAGATCACCGCCAGTATTATGCCTATGCTCAACACAAGGGACAGTGCCGCCGCAGCTATATAAAAATAAGGTATATGTCCTGTAAGGTTTTTCTTTGACATTCCCGCTCCCAAAAATCAATTCCCTTTTTTAGGCGGCTTGGGCCCGGGAAACTGGTAATAGTCCGTCTTAATCATGCCATTATAAATCTTGCGCTTCTTTGCAGCCTTCATTCCCAGATATTTTTCGGTATCCTCATATGAAGAGATAACGTATACCGACCATGAATCAAGCCTTTTTAAGGCCTCGCCGAAACTCCGGTAAAGCTCAGGAAGCTTTTTCTTTTCCTCAAGCCTTTCCCCGTAGGGAGGATTGGTTATTATAAAGCCATATTTTTTAGAATGGCTCAGATCACGCACATCCCTGGTCTGAAAATGAATATATTTATCCACCCCCGCCCTGGCTGCGTTTTCCCTGGCCACCTTTAAAAGCCCCCCGTCTATGTCGTAGGCCTGGATGTCGGAGGAAAGATCGCTCTTTATCATCTCCCTCGCCTCTTCCTCACATTCCTTCCAAAGACCGGGGTCAACTATATTCCCCCATCTTTTGGCGTTAAAATCCCGGTTCATCCCCGGAGCGATATTTGCCGCGAGCATTGCCGCCTCTATCGCTATGGTCCCGCTGCCCGCAAAGGGATCCACCAGTATCCTGCCGTCCCTCCAGGGGGTCAGCATTACGAGCGCCGCCGCCAGATTTTCCGCTATGGGCGCCTCTCCCTGCATCAGCCTGTATCCCCTCTTATGCAGCGAAACACCGGTTGTATCAAGTCCTATCGTGACCTTGTTCTTAAGGATAAATACCCTGAAAGGATACTCTTCCCCGTCCTCGGGAAAAGTATTTATTCCATAAAATGACGAAAGCTCATCCACCATCGCCTTCTTGACGATGGACTGAATTGCAGAGGGTGCAAAAAGCTCCGAGCGCACACTTGAGGCCTTGCTCACCCAGAACCTCCCGTTTTTCGGAATGAACCTCTCCCAACGGACAGCCTTCACCCCCTCAAAGAGCTGGTCAAAACTCTCCGCTTCGAATTCAGCAGCCTTGATGAGCACCCTCTCCGCCGTACGCAAAGAAAAGTTTGCGCGCGTCACAGCCTCTTCATCGCCCGCAAACTCCACTCTTCCATCCTCAACATGAGTTATATCATAACCGAGATCAAAGATCTCTCTTTTTAAAACCGCCTCCAGCCCGAAATGACAGGTCGCGGCAAGGGTATATCTCTCCATCGTCTCACCGGTACCTGTTATTTCTGGTCATAAGATGCACCAGTACCAGTACCAGAAGCACCGGCCAGAATATATACAGCATGGCCCCAACCGCCGTCACGATAAAGCCCACAATAAGAACTATCAGTATGAGCACTAAAGCTATGGTAACGTACAGGCGGATCTTCCTCGCCGTCTCCTCGCTCATGCCCTTACGCACACGCTCCTTCGCATTCCTCGCGCTGTTTCGTGCCTTTTCGGCTGCCCTGCTGCCATTGAAGAACCCGCTGCCCTCTTCTTCCCAGCTTTCATCCGCATAGGTAGACTTGGCGGAATTGTCTCCCTGAGTGTCGATGATGGTCCTCGCAATGAGCCTTGGGTCTCCCAGTTCGTCCAGCGTTTCCCTCTCGGTCTTTCCCTTTCTGACCTCACCGGAAATATACTCGTCGTAATACTGCATATTTTCATTTATGATCTGCCCGCTGACATTCCCGATGAGTGAGGCCTTGAGGTCATTTAAAAATTCATATTTTGTCATAAAAATTATTCTTTCGTCTTTTTGCTTTCCTTCTTCTGCTCTTCGTCTGTATTTTTATGCTTCCGGTGTTTGACCGCGTATACAATACGCGAAATGATAAAGCCCAGTATCAGTAATCCCACAAGGATCCCTATCCCTAAAAAGACATACTGCCTGATCTTTCCGGACTTTGAACGTATGATATAAAACTTATCCCCTTCATGGACATTAAAGACCATGTATCTGCCGTCCCGGGTGGTTTCCACCTGCCTGACAGAGGAACCGTCGTCTATGGCCACACTGTCTATATCCGTATAACCGTCCGCCAACAGCCTTGCTTCGTATTCATCTGTGATAGTACCGTATTCGCCGGTTA
>CAMNBW010000036.1 GCA_946533525.1 uncultured Lachnospiraceae bacterium | reverse complement strand
GCAAAGGAAGTATTCGCAGATGATCCCGACCGTATGGCATTGCTTAAATAACAGATTTCCATACCTTCATACATCATAGAACAATACTGGGAGGGGACAGGGTGGATTATGTGTATATCTGCATAATCCACCCTGTTGATTATTTTGCAAAAAAGTGTTTTAACTTTTCCAGCAAACTGTTTTTATCAATCGTTTTCAGCAGATAATCAACAAGGCTTAGGCCCACAACGGACAGGACACTTTCCTTATCCCCATGCCCCGTAAGGAACATAACCGGTATCTGCCCGGTATCGTCCTCTTGACAGACGCATACTGTGAATCCTCTCCGATTCGCTAATAAGCATTAGCCATAGTAAAGCTAATAGCTTTTAGCTTGTCAAGACCATTTTTTAGGTGTATCCTCTCCTGAATTTCATAAGCGGGATGCCTTGCCGTCTGTGTCTTCTCTATGCTGCGTCTTTACTATGATTCATTGACCAGCTTTCCGGTCATATGCTCCGGTATAAGTTCCAGGCACTGTACCCTTGAAAAAGCATTCTTAAGCTCCTGCTCCAGATACTCCTTATCATCCGTAAACTTCCAGACAAGCTCGGTACATATCTCACGGGCTTTATCTTCATCCTCCACCAGACGAATCCTTCCGAAGGTGATAACGCTCCTGATGTTTAGCGCCCATTCGCCTTCCTTTCGGTAGCCCTCATCATAAACGCAATAGCTGGCCTTATCGCATCCTTTTATCGCATCTATTTTATGTCCTTCCTTTGCCCCATGAAAATACAACTTCCCGTCTTTTTCGCAATACCAGTGATCCATCGGTACTCCGTAGGGATAGCCATCATCGCCTATCAGGGAAAGGACTCCCCTTTTTGTGGTTTTCAATATCTCAATGCACTCCTCATCCGGGAGCTGCTGTTTAAATCTCCGCATCTTTCTAAACATCGCATATACCTCAAGTCTTTTCGTTTTTAGTAAGCGAAATTATATATTTCGCTTACTAAAAAAAACTCCCGGGAATAATCCCGGGAGTTTTAATCTCACATGAATTCAGTCAAATTACTTTATGATGGAAGCAACTCTTCCTGATCCAACTGTACGTCCACCTTCACGGATAGCGAAGGTAAGTCCCTGCTCCATAGCGATGGGGTGGATGAGCTCGATGGTCATCTCTACGTTATCACCAGGCATGCACATCTCTGTGCCTTCGGGAAGGTTGATAACTCCAGTAACGTCGGTTGTTCTGAAATAGAACTGAGGACGATAGTTATTGAAGAAAGGAGTATGACGGCCACCCTCGTCCTTTGTAAGAACGTATACCTGAGCGGTGAAATTGGTGTGGCAGGTAACAGTTCCGGGCTGTGCAAGAACCTGGCCTCTCTCGATCTCCTTACGGTCTACACCACGAAGAAGTGCTCCGATGTTATCTCCTGCTTCACCCTGATCAAGAAGCTTACGGAACATCTCAACTCCGGTAACAACGGTGGACTTGGTCTCCTCACGGATACCAACGATTTCAACAGGATCGTTAACATGGATAACACCACGCTCTACTCTACCAGTTGCAACAGTACCACGGCCTGTGATTGTGAATACATCCTCAACAGGCATAAGGAAAGGCTTGTCAGTAGGTCTCTGAGGAGTAGGGATGTACTCGTCAACAGACTTCATAAGCTCCATAACCTTGTCTCCCCACTCACCCTTAGGATCCTCAAGAGCCTTAAGAGCGGAACCACGGATGATCGGAATATCATCTCCGGGGAACTCATATTCATTAAGCAGATCACGAACTTCCATTTCTACAAGCTCGATAAGCTCTGGATCATCAACCATATCGCACTTATTTAAGAAAACGATAAGATAAGGAACACCTACCTGACGGGCAAGAAGAACGTGCTCTCTTGTCTGAGCCATAACTCCGTCTGTAGCCGCAACAACAAGGATAGCACCATCCATCTGAGCAGCTCCGGTGATCATGTTCTTAACGTAGTCAGCGTGGCCGGGGCAGTCAACGTGCGCATAGTGACGGTTCTCAGTCTCGTACTCAACGTGTGCGGTTGAGATCGTTATTCCACGTGCCTTCTCCTCGGGAGCTTTATCAATCTGATCGAAAGCAACAGCCGTACCGCCTGCTCTGTCAGCCAGAACGGAGGTGATAGCAGCGGTAAGAGTGGTCTTACCATGGTCAACGTGACCTATCGTACCGATGTTTACATGCGGTTTGGTTCTTTCAAATTTAGCTTTAGCCATTTTTAAAAATCCTCCTTATTTACGCGCAATCAAACGCTGTCAATTTTTGCGGCTATGCTTTGCATTATATTTCATAGCCTGCAATTTTTCAAGTTATTTATCAATCTTTCTTATTCAAAACCTTCTCTGACACATTCTTGGGAACCTGCTCGTACTTTTCAAAGAACATTGAGTAGTTTCCTCTTCCCTGTGTGCTGGAACGCAGGTCTGTTGAATATCCGAACATCTCCGAAAGCGGTACGAAAGCTCTTACTATCTTTCCGCCTCCTACGTCGTCCATTCCCTCAATACGTCCTCTTCTCGAGTTCAGATCTCCTATTACATCGCCCATGTATTCCTCGGGCATTGTAACCTCAACCTTCATGATAGGCTCAAGGAGAACCGCATCGCCCTTCTGCAGGGCATCCTTTAATGCCATTGAACCTGCGATATGGAAAGCCATTTCCGAAGAGTCGACTTCGTGGTATGAGCCGTCGTAAACGGTAGCGTGTACGCCCACAACCGGGAAGCCTCCGAGTATACCGCTCTTCATGGCTTCTTCGATACCCTCTCCGATAGCGGGAATGTACTCCTTGGGAATAGCTCCTCCGACAACCTTCGAATCGAATGCATATGTCTGCTCGCCGTTGGCATCCATGGGCTCAAACGTAACCTTACAATGTCCGTACTGTCCACGTCCGCCGGACTGCTTGATATATTTGCTCTCGATGTCGACTGTCTTTGTGATAGCCTCTTTGTAGGCAACCTGGGGTGCACCCACGTTTGCCTCTACGTTGAATTCTCTCTGCAGACGGTCAACTATGATCTCCAGATGAAGCTCACCCATACCGGCGATGATGGTCTGGCCTGTCTCCTCGTCAGTATGCTGCTTGAAGGTAGGATCCTCCTCAGCCAGCTTTGCAAGAGCTTCTCCAAGCTTTGTCTGTCCTGCCTTAGTCTTGGGCTCAACCGCAAGCTCGATAACGGGCTCGGGGAACTCCATGGACTCAAGGATTACAGGATGCTGCTCGTCGCATATCGTGTCTCCCGTTGTAGTAAGCTTAAAGCCCACAGCAGCCGCAATATCGCCGGAGTATACCATGTCCAGCTCCTGCCTCTTGTTGGCATGCATCTGAAGAATACGTCCTACACGTTCCTTCTTATTCTTTGTGGCATTAAGCACATAGGAACCGGAATTGAGGGTTCCGGAATAAACTCTGAAGAATGCAAGCTTTCCTACGAAAGGATCTGTCATGATCTTAAACGCGAGCGCTGAGAAAGGCTCCTCATCAGAGGACTTTCTGGTTATCTCGTTGCCCTCCATATCAACACCCTTGATGTCGGGGATGTCTGTAGGAGCGGGCATATACTCGATAACGCCGTCCAGGAGCTTCTGCACTCCCTTATTTCTGTAAGCTGTTCCGCAGAATACCGGGAAAGCCTTGCATGTGCAGGTACCCTTACGAAGAGCTTTTTTAAGATCTTCTACAGAGGGCTCATTTCCCTCGAGGTACTGCTCCATAAGGTCGTCGTCCAGATCACAGATCTTTTCTACCATCTCAGTATGGTAAAGCTCTGCATCGTCCTTAAGATCGTCGGGTATTTCTACTACGGAAATGTTGTCGCCCTTATCATCGTTATAGATGTAGGCCTTCATCTCCATAAGGTCTATTATACCCTTGAAATCATCCTCTTTGCCGATGGGGATCTGAACCATGATGGCATTCTTTCTGAGCCTGGTCCTGATCTGCTCTACCGAGCCGTAAAAGTCGGCGCCGAGAATATCCATTTTGTTAATAAACGCCATACGGGGAACATTATAAGTATCAGCCTGACGCCAAACGTTCTCAGACTGGGGCTCAACGCCTCCCTTAGCATCAAATACGCCGATAGCTCCGTCAAGTACACGCAGTGAACGCTCTACCTCTACAGTAAAGTCAACGTGTCCGGGGGTATCGATGATATTGATACGATGCTCCAATGCTCCGGGCATAGGCTTAGTCTCTTTTTCCAATGTCCAGTGACAGGTCGTCGCAGCAGAAGTGATGGTAATACCTCTTTCCTGCTCCTGGTCCATCCAGTCCATTGTTGCGGTACCTTCGTGAGTCTCACCGATCTTATAGTTAACGCCGGTATAATAGAGGATTCTCTCTGTAAGCGTCGTCTTTCCGGCATCGATATGAGCCATGATACCTATATTTCTGGTTCTCTCAAGAGGGTACTCTCTTCCTTTACCGTTAGCCAAGGAAATCTCCTCCTTAATCTTTCACAATGATAATTTTTCTACCGTGACTGCAAACTTATATTCGCTTTAGAACCTGTAGTGTGCGAAAGCCTTGTTTGCCTCTGCCATCTTATGTACGTCTTCCTTCCTCTTCACTGCCGAACCTGTATTGTTGGCTGCGTCAAGGATTTCGTTTGCAAGCCTGTCCGTCATTGTTTTTTCGGATCTCTCGCGGGCATATTTCGTGAGCCATCTTAAGCCCAGTGCCTGCCTTCTGTCCGGACGAACCTCGATAGGTACCTGATAAGTAGCACCTCCGATACGTCTTGCCTTTACCTCGAGAACCGGCATGATATTGTTCATCGCATCCTGGAAAACTTCCACAGCCGGCTTTCCCGCCTTTTCTTCGATCTTGGCAAATGCGCCGTATACGATCTTCTGGGCTACGCCCTTCTTGCCGTCCAGCATTATATTGTTTATAAGCTTTGTAACGACCTTATCCTTGTACACGGGATCTGCCAGAACGTCTCTTTTTACAATATGTCCTTTACGTGGCACGTTTCTTCCCTCCATCCTAATTCTTGGAATTCACAGGTACTCACTCTCCAAAGGATTTAAAGCCTTCTTCAAATGTTCATGCTGAAATATATTTCGTAATCTTGCGAAACCTAATCCAACATATACCTAATTCATTCCTTTTTACTTCTTAGCTTCCTTCGGCCTCTTTGCACCATACTTTGAACGAGCCTGCATTCTGTTGGCAACACCGGCTGTATCGAGAGTTCCGCGGATGATATGATATCTTGTACCGGGAAGATCCTTTACCCTGCCGCCACGAATGAGAACCACGCTGTGCTCCTGAAGATTATGTCCTTCACCGGGAATATAGCTTGTAACTTCTATTCCGTTTGAAAGACGCACACGGGCGATCTTCCGAAGAGCTGAGTTAGGCTTCTTGGGAGTTGCTGTCTTAACAGCGGTACAAACACCACGCTTCTGAGGAGAAGATGTGTCTATCGCCTTCTTCTGAAGAGAGTTAAAGCCTCTCTGAAGAGCAGGAGCGGTTGACTTCTTCCTGGATGTCTGTCTTCCCTTTCTAACCAGTTGGTTAAATGTTGGCATTAAGTTTCACCTCCTTGCTTTTAAAATGAATTTCAGCGCGCATTTATCGTCAAAACGCGCGCTGAATTAGTATAAACCTATGAATTTACGCTGTCAAGAAATTTTTATTCCGTCGCAGCCCCTACAACTTCGGCCTCTTCC
This sequence comes from uncultured Lachnospiraceae bacterium, assembly GCA_946533525.1. GTDB lineage: Bacteria > Bacillota > Clostridia > Lachnospirales > Lachnospiraceae > NK4A144. Next base: position 3,789 of record CAMNBW010000036.1, on the reverse strand, counting down.
GCATTCTCTACGGCGACCTGTTCCTCTTCCTCTGAGTAAGCTTCCTGACCTTCCGCCTCGGCAGCCTCTTCATTCGCTACTTCCACCGAAGCCTTTGCGCTCTCAAAGATGTCTTCATCGTAGTCGTCAAAGTCCACTATATCATCTTCGGTCTTAAAATCGGTAGAAAGCCTGATGTCACGATAATGCTTCATTCCTGTTCCTGCAGGGATAAGCTTACCTATTATAACGTTCTCCTTAAGACCCATGAGATTGTCGACCTTGCCCTTGATCGCTGCCTCGGTAAGAACCTTCGTGGTCTCCTGGAAGGAAGCTGCGGAAAGGAAGGAGTCTGTTGCCAGAGATGCCTTGGTTATACCCAGTATGATCTGGCTGCCCTCAGCGACCCTCTTGCCTTCCGCTGCGAGCTTCTCATTAATGTCCTCAAGCTCCAGCATATCCATGAGCATTCCGGGAAGAATATCCGAATCGCCGGCCTCGTCTACCCTGACTTTCTTAAGCATCTGGCGGACGATTATCTCAATGTGCTTGTCGTTGATCTCAACACCCTGCAGTCTGTAAACCCTCTGAACCTCACGGAGCATGTAGTCCTGAACAGCCCTTAAGCCCTTGACCTTGAGCAGATCGTGAGGATTGATGGAGCCTTCCGTTATAACATCACCGGCCTCTATCATCTCATTGTCCACGGCCTTGATCCTGGAGCCGTAAGGTATCTGATATGACTTCGACTCTCCTGTCTCGTTATTGGTAACGACTACCTCTCTTTTCTTCTTGGTATCCTTTATCTCTACCATTCCGGAGAACTCAGCTATTATAGCAAGTCCCTTGGGCTTACGTGCCTCAAAAAGCTCCTCTACACGGGGAAGACCCTGTGTTATATCGCTTCCGGCAACTCCGCCTGTATGGAAGGTTCTCATTGTAAGCTGTGTACCGGGCTCTCCTATGGACTGAGCAGCTATGATGCCGACTGCCTCGCCTACCTGAACCGCTTCTCCGGTAGCCATGTTGGCTCCGTAGCATCTTGAACATACTCCGAAGTGTGAGCGGCAGGTAAGTACCGTACGGATCTTCACCGATTCTATGGCTTTGCCGTCCCGAACGCCCCGGCTTACGATAGCCGATGCCCTTGCGGGAGTTATCATGTGATTTTTCTTTACTATTAAATTGCCGTCGCCGTCAAGAATATCCTCGCAGGAATACCTTCCGGTAATACGGCTTTCGAGATTCTCTATCTCTTCCTTGCCGTCCTGGAAAGCGCTGACTACCATTCCGGGTATCTCTCTGCCCGTTCCCTCGCAGCAGTCCTTCTCGTGGATGACCATTTCCTGGGAAACGTCTACAAGACGCCTTGTAAGGTATCCTGAGTCCGCAGTACGAAGAGCCGTATCGGAAAGTCCCTTTCTGGCTCCGTGGGCACTCATGAAATACTCCAGAACGTTAAGTCCCTCACGGAAGTTGGACTTGATAGGCAGCTCGATCGTATGTCCGGTAGTATCCGCCATAAGTCCTCTCATTCCGGCAAGCTGCTTGATCTGCTTATCGGAACCACGGGCTCCGGAATCCGCCATCATGAAGATTGAATTATACTTATCCAGTCCGCTGAGCAGGTCCTTCGTAAGCTCATCGTCCATCTTCTTCCAGGTCTCGATGACTTCCTTATATCTTTCCTCCTCGGTAACCAGTCCTCTCTTATAGTTACGCCCGATCTTATCAACCGTGTTCTGAGCCTGCTCAATAAGCTCCGCCTTCTGCGCGGGAACGGTCATATCCGAAATGGAAACCGACATTGAAGCCACTGTCGAATAATGATAGCCCATAGACTTGATACTGTCGAGCACCTCCGCCGTCCTTATGGCTCCGTGGGTATTTATGACCTTCTCAAGTATCTTCTTAAGCTGCTTCTTTCCTACCTGGAAATCCACCTCCAGAGCTATCTTGCCCTCATCCGTGCTTCTGTCCACAAACCCGAGATCCTGGGGCAGGACTTCGTTGAACAGGAAACGTCCCAGATTGGACTCTATGATCCCGGACCTTAACTCTCCGTCTATCTCCTTCTCAACACGCACCTTTATTATTGTATGCAGTGAGATTACCTTATTCTCATACGCAAGAAGGGCTTCATTTACGTTCTTGAAGAACTTCCCTTCTCCGGGCTCGCCTTCCCTCTGCTGGGTAAGATAGTAGATACCCAAAACCATATCCTGTGAAGGCACCGCAACCGGGCCTCCGTCGGAAGGCTTTAAGAGGTTATTGGGCGAGAGCAGCAGGAAACGGCACTCAGCCTGCGCCTCAACGGATATAGGAAGATGCACCGCCATCTGGTCTCCGTCAAAGTCCGCGTTAAACGCCGTACATACCAGCGGGTGAAGCTTTATGGCCTTACCTTCTACAAGTATGGGCTCAAAAGCCTGTATTCCAAGTCTGTGGAGCGTAGGGGCACGGTTAAGCATAACGGGATGCTCCTTTATAACTCCCTCGAGGACATCCCAGACGGGACCCTCGAGCCTCTCCACCATCTTCTTTGCACTCTTGATATTGTGAGCTGTTCCGTTCGCAACAAGCTCCTTCATAACAAAGGGCTTGAAGAGCTCTATCGCCATCTCCTTGGGCAGACCGCACTGATATATCTTCATCTCGGGTCCGCAGACGATAACCGAACGTCCCGAATAGTCAACTCTCTTTCCGAGCAGGTTCTGACGGAAACGTCCGCCCTTACCCTTAAGCATATCTGAAAGACTCTTAAGAGCCCTGTTTCCGGGTCCTGTAACGGGTCTTCCCCTTCTGCCGTTATCTATAAGCGCATCAACCGCCTCCTGCAGCATCCTCTTCTCGTTTCTTACGATGATGTCGGGAGCTCCGAGCTCTAAAAGTCTCTTAAGACGGTTATTTCTGTTTATTATCCTTCTGTAAAGGTCGTTTAAGTCACTGGTGGCGAAACGTCCGCCGTCCAGCTGCACCATAGGTCTTAAATCCGGAGGTATAACCGGGATGCAGTCAAGTATCATCCAGGAGGGTTCATTGCCGGACTCCCTGAAGGACTCGATAACATCCAGTCTCTTGATTATCCTCGCACGTCTCTGCCCGGAAGCCGTCTCGAGCTCTTCCTTAAGGGTTTCGGATTCTCCGTCGAGATCGATAGTCAGCAGCAGCTCCCTGATAGCTTCGGCGCCCATTCCGACACGGAACTTATTGCCGTACTGCTCCTTAGTCTTCTGGTACTCCTGCTCCGTAAGCACCTGCTTATATTCAAGGTCGGTCTCTCCCTTATCGAGTACGATATATGAAGCAAAATACAGCACCTTCTCCAGTATCCTCGGAGAAAGATCGAGGATAAGTCCCATACGGCTGGGGATTCCCTTGAAGTACCATATATGGGATACCGGAGCGGCGAGCTCTATATGTCCCATCCTCTCACGGCGCACACTGGACTTAGTTACCTCGACACCGCACTTGTCGCAGATAACTCCCTTATATCTTATCTTTTTATACTTTCCGCAGTGACATTCCCAGTCCTTGCTGGGTCCGAATATCTTTTCACAGAACAGACCGTCTTTCTCGGGCTTCAAGGTTCTGTAATTAATAGTCTCAGGCTTGGTGACCTCTCCGCGCGACCACTTACGTATCTTGTCCGGGCTTGCCAGACCGATACGTATCGCGTCAAAAGTCAGCGGCTGGTATGTTTGAGACTGCTTGTTCATTTCAGGCATTATTTTTCCCCTTTCAAATATTCTGCAGTAACTGTTCGGAACCCAAGGGGTTCTGAACAGTTACGTTCAGCAAAGCTTATAT
>CAMNBW010000035.1 GCA_946533525.1 uncultured Lachnospiraceae bacterium | reverse complement strand
TTATCCACTCATTTTTTATATAGGAACCATGGGTCTCTCCGGGGCTTTCCACAACGTTTACGATCTCCGGTCCCTTCGTATCAAACTTCATAGCCCCGGTATCAATCTTGAGCTCCTGCCTGTTTTCAAGGAGATCATATACGTCGAGGGTAATTACCCCTGCTTCCTTTATTACAAGGGTATTATCCTCTGTCCTCTCTCCCCCGTTCCATGAATAGGGCTTTTCCGCCAGGCCGGCGCCTTCCCCATCATTGGCAGAGATTATCAGTCTGTTTTGGGATACGTATCCCTCGACCTCGTTATATTCCTGTTCCACTCCTGCTTCGGGAGGATCGTTGTCTATACATTCAGCTTCATATACGAGATAATCCACGGCATTTGCCGCATCCCGGGTCAGGATATAATACTCACCCTTCTCGTCTATTTCAAATTCGCCGCTCTCCTGCCACTCAATCTCATCCACCATTGCCTGAAGCTCTTCCTTAGTTGCAGTCCTTCTTGCCTCCTTAAGGGCGTCGCAAAATTCCCTGTCGGTTATACAGGCATAGGGCTTTTCGGCAAGTCCTAAACTCTCCTCCCCGTCATTGGCGCTTACCTCCACCTTGACGGACCTGGCTTTGAAATTGACTGCCCCCTCCGGAAGGGTCTCTTTATACAGCTTACCGTCAGAATATGGCTGGAATTCCGGCGGGGTAGAATCGATATTCCTCACCACGAAATTATTGATAGCCATATCTCCGTTCTTAGCCTTTACCTTAATGGTCACAGTGCTGTTATAGGATACCGTACAGTAAATAGCCTTATTTGACAGCTCCTGCCAGAAGGTTCCTCCGTTGTCTATACCCCAGCTCACCTTGACAACGCTGTTTCCCTGGTACTCGGTATAGTCGGCTTCAAGAACCTGATAATCTATGACCCCGGAGGTAGGCTTCTGTGGAATGGCCCTGATATAGGGTATGCCGTTGGATTCGCTCATGACCCTAAAAGTCGTTTCGCCCGTTTCCTCCTCTTCCTCCTTGTCCTCGTCAGTATCAGTATCTTCTTCCTCTTCCTCGTTTTCCTCTTCAGTCAGGGTCTCCTTTTCAACGTCTTCTTTATCTTCGTCTTTTTCTTCGTCTTTCTCCTGACCTTCCTCCGGCTCCTTATTTTCCTCCGCTTCTTCGTCTCCGTCCGCCTCGTCTGCTTCAGCGGCAAAGGCGGTTTTAACGCCGCTGGTCAGATATGTCGCGGTTTCAGGTTCGGGGATCCCGCCATCCACCGGCCCTATATATGTCCCGGAGCACAGCATGAACACCATTACAAAAACGATCAGTTTCTTAATTCTGGATCTTATATTTTTCATTTAATCTTCCTTTCCGCCGCTTCTAGCGGCAAGCACAGTTACGCAGTCCGCTCTATTTCGGACGGCTTCTAAGGAACTGCGCTAGAATATGTTGAGAGCTTTACGGTTTTTCCGTCGGTTTTTATATCTATCTCTCCTGTGTCTTTGGTAACGTAAACTCTGTCTGTATAGGCCTTAAGCCGTTCAAGAGTCTCTTCGTGGGGATGTCCGTATCTGTTATTTTTTCCGGCGCTTATTATGACCAGCTCCGGCTGCACTATTTCAAGAAACTCCACCGGAGTGGAATATTTTGAACCATGGTGGGCGGCCTGCAATACGTTATACCTGCCCGCAAGCTTCTTAATCGCCGCCTCTTCGCCTTCATCCTGAACATCCCCGGTCAGCAGGGCGCTGAAATCCTTATATCTAAGCTCGAGCACGCAGGAATAGGTATTCTTATCCTCAAAGCAGGCTCCTCTCTCGGGATTTAAGCAGCGCACATATATTTCTCCCAGATGAAAAGTGTCGCCAGCGGATACTTTATATACCGCCGCTCCCCTTTCTCCTGCCTCCTTCACGAGTTTCTTATAGCTGTCATCGGGATTTCCAATATCAGGCATTATAAGGCTCCTTATCTTAAGGGCGTCTCCCTCGGTATTTTCAAATAATTCCAGAAAGCCGCTTATATGATCTTCGTCGGTATGGCTTACGATACAGCAGTCTATTACTGAAATCCCGGAAGCCTTGAGAAAGGGTTCGACCCTGTATTCCCCTATATTCTTTTCGCTGGTGGAACCGCAGTCATATAGGCAGGCAGCGCTGTCGGGAGAACGGATAAATATACACTGGCCCTGACCCACAGAGAGCATCGTCAGTTGAAGCTCCGTCTCAAGGCGGACGCACAGTATACCTATGAGGCCTGCCGCAGCCAGAATATTCAGGAGCCTCTTTAAATGAATATGCTTTACCTTCCGGGTCAGGACTATAAAAAGCGCCAAGCCGGCATAAAACAACACTATTCTTAAGACAGCCGGTTTCCCGGTAACAAAGTTTCCTCCCGGCAGTTTTTCGCACAGGACACACCCCCTTTCCAAACAAAACAGGATAGCTTTACAGACCATAGCCGGCGCCAGCGCCAGCTTCAAGCAGACAAGTCCCGACAGGGCCGTCAGCATGGCTGCCAGAATGAGCGGCCCCAGCATCGGGATGATCAAAAGATTTAAAAATATTCCGTAAACGGGAATCTGAAAGAAAAAATATGCACATATAGGAGCGGTAAAAAAAGACAGTGAGGCACTGAAAAGAAGCGAGGAGCGGAGCTTACCGCCAGAGCCGAAAAGTTTTTCCACGTATGGATAAAGGAGGGCCGCCCCGGTGACGGCGCCGTAAGAGAGCCAGAAGCCCGCTTCAAATATCTTCATGGGCTGGGCGGTTAAAAGTATCATCATGGACAGGGCCATGGCCGAGAGCATATCGTAGGTCCGGCGGCAGAGATCTGCGTAAAGCCCCAGGCCGAACATTATAAAGGCCCTCATGGCAGAAAGGGAGCTTCCGGTCATAACGCAGTAAAGCAGCATGACCATTATGCTGACCGCAGAGCGGATATAGCGGTTCAGGCGAAACCTTTTCAGAAACCCGTAAAGCCCCCAGCCTATTATCCCAATGTGCAGGCCGCTTATGGAGAGGGCATGGGCCACGCCGCTTCTCTGATAGAGGCCCTTGATCTCCCGGGGAAGAGAGCTTCTGTCGCCTAAGATCATGGCGTTTAAGACCCCCGCTTCCTTCTCTTCAAGAAGCTCGCCGTAAACCTGCGCCACCTTCTCCCTTATGGTCAAAAGCGACTCCTTTATCCTGTCATAATCCTGACTTTCGGCGATCATAACCGTGTCGAAAAGACAGTAGTCCTTACCCCGGGCATGCTCATAGCGCGCCATATCGAACTGGCCGAAATTTTCCGCGGAGTCAAACAGGGCCTTTGTACCCGAGATGACGACGGTACTGCCGCACTTCGGCCGCCTGAAGGTCTCTGCCGTATCCTTAGTATACGCAATGACCCCGCAGGAGTTCTCAGCGTTTAAATTAATCTTTCCTATCTCTTTTATTAATTCGTTTTGTGGAATATTGTTCGGAAGTTCTCTTGCATTGACGAGCTCAAGAACATAAGAAGAATTTTTGATATAAGCTGTCTGAACCGTTGCGGCGAGAGTTATCTTTTCTCCCTCTCCCCGGGTATCGGAATAGGGTTCAGAACCTTTCAGAAATGTAAGGACAACTGCAATGACCAGATATACCGCCGCTATAAATACCAGCGGACGTTTTATGCTATCACCTCCTTATATGGGGCTGTCGCAATAAGCAGAAAATGTGCAAAATTTTTGCTATTGCGACAGCCCCTTTACTTTACCGGACCCGATTGATCGATGATGTCAGTATTTCTTTCATACAGGGCATTTAAGGGCAGCTTATCCCTGAAGTTTCTGTCCACATCCCCGTTTATGGAAAGCTGTACCTTGACGATTCCCGGCACCTGTGTAAGGGAATTCACTATCGAATAAAGCGCTGTCTCTTCGGTTATATTGTTGGGGCTCATAGCAGCCTCGGAATCCAGACTCACATAGCAGATGCCGTCCTTGACCGATATGCTTATAAGCTTCGTGTCCGAGGGCAAAGTAGGCAGGAGGCCGACCTCCTGGGTACCGGGACCCTCTATGAGCTTTTGTATCACCAGCATTTCCTTCGAGGTATTAGTGCTGTATACCACGTCAGTCACCACCGGAACCAGGGCATTCCCCGCAGCATTGGAAAAATACAGGGTCAAAAGGGTTCTCGAATAGGCATTTATCTCATTGCCGACGTTATATATAAAAGTATCGTTATTCATTGCCCCTATGGGCTTTCCCCCGGAATCCACCAGGGGCTCTCCGTCAACGCTAAAGCTTACGAAGTCCACGTCAGCGCACTGGCACAAGGACCTGACCACCGAGGCTCTGAACAATACCTCCTGGGCCTTATTCAGCGTCAGATAGGAGGGTGTAAAATCCAGAAGAGCCTGTTGTTTGGAAAACTCATAGCTGTTTATGCTTACCGTGGTCCCGAGAAGCACCTTCAGATTTTTCTTTCTCTTGGGATTCTCGTAAAGGAGCTTTAGCATTCCTTCTCCGCCGGGATCGCTCTTTCCGACGGAAACCGCCCCTATATTGTCGTCATCGACATTTAAATAATAGGCAAAGAACTCCTTTTCTTCCTCCTTCTGTGCCCTCCCGGAGCAGGCTGTTAGGAAAAATGCCGCGGCCAATATTAAAATTATTGAAAAAATTGCTCTTTTTCTCATGTCCCGGCTGCTGATTTTATAGGTACTCTAACCGTAAATACAGCTCCCTCCCCTTCCCTGGATTCTGCCTTTACCGCTCCCCTGTGAAGAAGTATGGCGCTTCTGGCTATGGACAGTCCGAGACCGGTTCCGCCGATCTCCCTGGAGTGCGACTTATCCACCCTGTAAAATCTTTCAAAGATGTGGTCGAGGGAATCCTTGGGTATCCCGACTCCCGAATCCGATATTTCAACAGTAAAAAGCTGATGATCAGCGTCGATCCTTACCTTTACCCAGCCCCCGTTTTTATTGTACTTTACTGCATTTTCAACCAGATTCATTATTGCGAGGGAGAACTTCGTCCTGTCCACCTCCGCGTTTACCTCCCTGGCGCTCTCAAGGGTGATCTCGATATTGCTGCTCTGGGCTATGGGTCTTACCATCTTAAGGATCTTTTCCACGAGCTCATTTATATTGCAAAGCTCGGTGTTAAGCGTATCCGCGTTCCTGTCCATCTTAACCAGAGAAAGCAGGTCGTTTATTATCTTATTCTCCCGGTCCACCTCATCGCCTATATCCACCATGAATTCCCGATAGGTCTCCACGGGTACGTCCTCCGAAGAAAGGATGGAATCCGAAAGGACCTTCATCGAAGCCAGGGGCGTCTTTAATTCATGGGACACGTTCGCCACGAATGTCTCTCTCGAATCATCGACCTTTTTCATTCGCTTCATCATACTGTTAAAGGCATTTGTAATGGCCTCGGTCTCCAGATAATCGGGTATGGATATGGGGTCCATATCAAAGCCCTCTCTCACCGACCCGATGGCCCGGCTTATCTTATCGAAGGGCCTTATTAGAAACTGCGACAGAACCAACGAGATCACAAATACAAAAATTGCCATGGTTATCTCAAAGATGCTGGTCTGCCTCTTTAGCACAGCCAGAGAATCGCTGATTGATGTAGCGGGAACTGAGGTGACCATTACCCCGATGACGGAGCCCTCCCCGGTATTGTCCGTTACAGGCACAGTCATCTCTATAAACTGATTTTTCCTGTCCCTGTTGGAGGCGCTGACGCCTTCGGTAAAGCAGTCCACTATCTCCTTTGAAATAAGTGTCTTTCCGACAGACATCGAGTAGGTATCAAAGATCACCCTGTAGTCGCTGTCTACCACGAGCACCCTCGCAGATAAAAATTCCGAAAGCTGATTTAATTCCTCTGAAATCTCCGAATTGTCAGATTCGCTGGAGTAGCCCAGCTCGACGATATGATTTGCCATGGCACGGCACCGGTTGGTGGTATCCACGGTCTTTTCGAAAACAGCCCGCCTTTCATAGTTCAAAAGCACACAGGCTCCCACTGCCAGACAGGGCAGTATGCCTATGACCATCATCACTATAAATATCCGAAGCTTCAGGCTCTTAAGAAGCCTGTAGCTGTTCAATATACGCGGTAAGATATTGTTCATGTATAACTGTTTATAATAGCCCGAAGCATTAGCTGCTGAGGGCGTACAAAAGATTAGATTTAGCAGGAAGCCCGCCCATTTGCGGAGCAAATCTTAATTGCGGGCTTCCGAAACTGTTCTGAACCCAAGGGGTTCTGAACAGTTTCATGCCTGAAAATAATAACCGACACCCCACTTGGTATGAACGTAGCGGGGATTACTGGGAGAATCCTCTATCTTTTCCCGAAGCCTTCTGATATGGACGTCCACCGTCCTTTCGTCTCCGGGATAGTCCTTTCCCCATATTATGGTCAAAAGACCCTCTCTGCTGTATACCTTGTTGGGATTTGAAGCCAGAAGCTCCAGTACGTCAAATTCTTTTGCGGTAAGGTTTATCTCCCTGTCCGATATATATGCACGCCTTGCATCCAGATCGAGCCTTAAGTCTCCGTGCTCTATAGCCCGTACCTTCTGCTCCGGGAGCGACCGTCCCTTTGAGGTACGCCGCATTATCGCCTTTATCCTGGCCTTGACCTCGAGAATGTTAAAGGGCTTTGTAATATAGTCGTCCGCCCCGTACTCCAACCCCAGGATCTTATCCATATCGTCGCCCTTGGCGGTCAGCATTATAACAGGGACATCCGAAAATTCCCTTAACTGCTGGCATACTTCAAAGCCCGAAAGCTTGGGAAGCATTATATCCAAAAGCACGATGTCATACTCCCTTTCCCTTAAAAGAGAAAGAGCCTCTTCCCCGTCGTAGGCTGCATCCACCTCGAGCCCGTCCTGCTTAAGGCTGAAGGTTATACCCTTTACTATATTCTTTTCATCATCAACAACCAGAACCCTGCTCATACCCTGTTCTAAACCGTTATTTTATCCTTTATCTTATTGAAGAGCCCGTCCTTTATCCCGGGCACCTTCATAATGTCTTCTATACTTGTAAAGCCTCCGTTTTGCTCCCTGTAGCTTATTATATCCGCGGCCCGGCTTTCGCCTATCCCGTTTATGGAAGTAAGCTCCGAAGCTCCCGCCGTATTGATATTCACCAGAGCTTCCGAAGGATTAGCCCCTCCCGAACCCGCCTGCCGGGAATAGGCATAGGCTGTGCCTCCAGCCTCCCGGGTTTCACTTATGGTGGGAACGTAAAGCTGTTCCCCGTCCCGAAGCGGCTGCGCAAGATTAAGCGCCTCTGTCTCCGCTTCCCCGGTGAAGCCTCCGGCGGTATTTACCGCCTCATAGACCCTGGTACCCGCAGAAAAGCTGTAGACACCGGGGGACTTTACGGCTCCGCATACATATACAAAAAGCTCTTCTTCACTGTCCCTGGAAATATCCGACTCATCGACCATATCTTCAAGGGCTTCGGCTCCCTTGTCGGCGCTGATAGCTTCTGCATCCGGCTCTTCGCAGAGATTAAGCTCGAGCTCAGACGCATTACTGTTGCAGCCTGTAAGAAAGGCCACGCTCAGAATGGCAAAAATTGAAATTGCAATGATCCTATGCATAAACGACTCCTTACAAAAATTGTAAGGCGCCCCAAATCAAGTAAGCCTATTTTAAACTCAACTTTTCAAAAAATCAATGGCAGGAAAAAATTTTATCCAATATTTGTGTCATTGCATCGATATGTTCTTTCCCGATGATGAGGGGAGGCACCAGACGGAGTATATTGCTGCCCGCCGTAAGAAGGATAAGCCCCTCCTTCTGGGCCGCGGTCACGATCTCCCCTGCCGGGAAGTCAAGCTCTATGGCCTGCATGAAGCCCTCTCCCCTGACATCCTTTATAAATGAATACTTATCCTTAAGCTCTCCCAGCTTCTCCTTAAGGTAGGGAGCCGTGGCCTTCACATGGCCTGCAATGTCCCTTTCCTTAAACTGCCTCAAAACCTCCACGACAGCAGCGCAGGCAAGCGGATTGCCGCCGTAGGTACTGCCATGGTCTCCGGGACACAGGGATTTTTCGGCACATTTTTCGGTCATCAGGAAGGCGCCCACGGGTATCCCGCAGCCCAGAGCCTTTGCCAGAGTAAGTATATCCGGCCTGATCCCGTATTTTTCAAAGGCAAACATATATCCGGTCCGGCCCATGCCGCACTGGATCTCATCGAGAATGAGAAGGATGTCCTTTTCGTCGCAAAGCTGCCTTAATTCCTTAAGAAAATCCTCTTTAGCGGGGTAAATCCCGCCCTCTCCCTGCACCGTTTCAAGGATGACGGCACAGGTATCCTTTGTCACCAGAGCCTTAACGCTGTCTATATCGTTATATTCCGCAAATTTAATGTTGCTGACTCCCCGGCCGAAGGGCTCCCTGTAGTGGTCATTGCCCGTTACCGAAAGCGCACCGTAGCTGCGCCCATGGAAGGAGTGCTGCATGGCTATTATCTCATGGTCGGCGTGTCCGTCCCTCGTATATGCGTATTTCCTGGCTGCCTTTATAGCCCCCTCAATGGCCTCCGTACCGCTGTTCGTAAAGAACACCCTGTCCATCCCGGAAAGAGTGCATATCTCCTTCGCGGCCTCAACAGCACAAGGGCTGTAAAAAAGGTTTGAGGTATGAATGAGCTTGGCTATCTGGGCATTCAGGGCCTCATTATATTCTTTGTTTCCGTACCCCAGGGCAAAGACGGCTATACCCGCTCCGAAATCCAGATACTTCTTTCCGTCGGTATCGTACAGATATACTCCCTCTCCCCTTTCCAGCACAATGGGGAACCTGTTATATGTATGCAAAAAATATTTGTCGCCCTGATCAATATATTCCTGTGTATTCATCTTCCTGCTCCTGTGAGGTCATAATTGGTATATTCCGATCAATCCTTTAATATCATCGTGCCGACGCCGCTGTCGGTAAATATCTCAAGCAGCAGACAGTGGAGCTGCCTTCCGTCCAGGATATGCACATTGTTTACGCCGTTATTTACCGCGTCGATACAGTTTGAAAGCTTAGGCAGCATTCCCCCGCCTATGAAGCCATCGTCCACAAGCTTCTGTGCCTCCGATACGGTTATCCTTCTTATGAAGGTGGACTTATCGTTTATATCGGAATAAAGTCCCTCTATATCCGTAAGAAAGGCCAGCTTTTCCGCCGAGACAGCCTTGGCGATGGCGCAGGCCGCATCATCGGCGTTTATGTTGAAGGTATCATAGTTTTCATCCATTCCTATGGGCGCAACTATCGGAAGAAAATCCTTTTCCAGGAGGTCCATAAGTATGCTGCTGTCAACCTCGGTAACCTCTCCCACGTATCCTATATCCTCTCCTTCGGAATAGCGCTTCCTGACCTTTAAAAGCCTTCCGTCCTTTCCCGAGATGCCGATGGCGCGGACTCCAAGCTCCTCCACCATCTGGACGAGGTTTTTATTCACCCTTGAAAGAACCATCTCGGCTATTTCCATGGTATTTTCATCGGTGACCCTGAGACCGTTTACGAACTTTGATTCGAGCCCGACCTTTTCAAGCCACCGGTTGATGTCCTTGCCTCCGCCGTGAACTATTATCGGCTTGAAGCCTACGAGCTTTAAAAGCGTCACGTCCTTTATAACGCTGTCCTTTATCTCCTCGCTCTTCATTGCGGAGCCGCCGTATTTTACGACTATGATCTTTCTGTTAAACTGCTGTATATAGGGCAGGGCCTCTATAAGTACCTCCGCCTTCTGCTGCGCTTCTACTACGTCCTTTTGCATTCCGTCCTCTCCTTCATTACGACCTGTAATCGGCGTTGATCCTGACATAGTCATATGACAGGTCGCAGCCGTA
>CAMNBW010000034.1 GCA_946533525.1 uncultured Lachnospiraceae bacterium | reverse complement strand
TTCAAATCCCTCCTTCTCCGCTTAAAATTAGCTTCAAACATTGATGTATTCAGTGTTTGGGGCTTTTTGTTTTCAGAGGGTAAACTGATATGGGCAGTGAGGAAATAATTGCAAATGGAACCGATCAAAGAACCGTCCCCGGATTGCGTCTGTCGATAATAGTACCAACGTATAATTGCAGGGACTATATTGATGAATGTCTTTCATCGATAATAGATCAGATGTGGGAAGACAGTGAGCTTATAATCGTGGATGACGGCTCTGATGACGGAAGTGACAGGATCCTTGAAGGATACAGAGATGCCCCTCGCGTAAAGGTGATCCTTCGTGACCATGAAGGAGCCTCCGGAGCAAGAAATGCGGGGATAGAGGCAGCTTCCGGTGAATATCTTACCTTCGTTGATTGTGATGATCGTCTGAAGAAAGGATTTCTGACACAGGCTGAAAATCTCCTGACAAGACCCGCCGACATGATCATATTCGGATTTGAGCGTATCTATCTGGACGGGAAATCCGCCATTTTATCCGTTTGTGATCATTTTTATCCTGACGTGTCTTCCTTTGCGGATGAGTATATCAGGTCTTACGCGATGCTGATCTATTCTGCCAGCAACAAATTCTACAATAAAAAAATAATCGATTCCTGCAATATAAGGTTTGAAACTGATATAATGTTTGGAGAGGACAGGCTCTTTAACTATGCTTTTTTGTGCCGGGCAAAGACGATACGCACTTCAGAGCTCATAATGTTCGACTATATGCAAAGATCGTTGAATTCAATGTCATCCAGACATTACCCTGACTTCTTCCGTCTGCTCTGCAGGCTGCATGAAGAAAAAATGAAATGCTTCCTGAGGCTGTCTGAAGGTACGGACAGAGAAGAGAGGGAAAGCTTTGTCTGCTATGATATGCATCGCACTGTTTTGGCAGTGGCAGAGAGATTTGCGGAGCATCCGGAGGAAATTGATGAAAACCTTCCGGATGTATTAAAAATGATATACGGGGACAGGTATGGCATATATGAGCAGAAGAAACTTATGAACGGGGATATACCGGAGCCGTCACAGTGGCATTGCAGCCCCTGTGACAGTGCCGCAATATCTGATCTGATATGATTAATTACAGAGATTACAGGAGGCGGATGTAACCCTTGTCACAAAGCAGCGGAAGCAAGGCGAATGCCATCGGAATAGAAAAAACATACAGGCTCAACAAGGATTTAACTCTTTCAAAGCTTCTTGAGTATCTTCCTCCTATGATCGCAACAAATATCTCCACATTGCTGCTGACAACCGTAGACGGGCTTGTTGCAGGAAATCTTGTTGGGGGAGAAGCCCTTGCAGCCATCAGTATATTTGGACCTGTAAACATTTTTATCGGTGCAATAACGGTCATTGTAGCCAGCGGCGCATCGGCTGTCTTAAGCAGCAGGATAGGTGAGGTAGATACCGAAAGGGTACTGCAGGCAAAGAAGGCAGTAAAATTCCTCTCTGTTCTGACACCTGCCCTGCTGTCTGTGTTCCAAATTCCGATTGTACTCGGGATCATCGCATCATATCGGCTGAATGAAAGCGTGATGTCGCTTGTTACAGCATACTCGATCGGTATAATGCTTTCCAACCCGTTTGGCCTGCTCTCGACGATCGGCGTTTATGAACTGCAGATCATGGGAAGGATGAAGGTTCTCATGAAGCTGGCACTGTTGGAAGGTGTCATAAACCTTATTCTGGATCTGCTCTTTACGGGAGTATTCCACATGGGAGTGGCAGGAACCGGCTACGGGACGGCAGTTGCCTGCACTCTAAGATGCATTGTTACCGTGATATATCTGTATAAGAAAACAGATATCTATAAAACCGGGGATGCAAAAGTCGTATCCTCCGACATAGCGGAAATCATTTCCAAGGGGCTGCCGGAGGCCGCATCAATGCTTGCTATGGTAATGCAAAACTATATTATCATAAGGATAATACTGCAATACTTTGGAGCTGAGGGCGGAACTATACAGGCAGTTTGCACGTTTTGCTATTCCCTGGCTAATGTGCTTATGAGTTCTGTACAGGGAGCACTCCGGCCAATGATAGGTCTCTTTAACGGAGCCGAAAACAGACAAGGTGTCAGAAGTCTGATAAAGCAGGGACTTGCTATTACTTTCGTGCTGTCGGGACTTATGATAATCCTGTATGAAGCAGCTCCCGCTTTTTTTTACAGAATCCATGGCGTAAAGACGATGCCGCTTTGGGGAAAGGAATCACTACGGCTCTTTGCGCTTAGTATCGGCATACAGGGGATTAATACTCTTTTCAGATTATTTTATACCACAAGAGGGCAGCAGAAATTTTCTACAACACTTACCCTGATAGGCAACTGTGCCATGCCGTTGTCTGCGTATTATTTCAGTAATCATTGCAGACCTCCTTTTATATTCCTTTCATACCTTGTGGCAGCAGGTATTATACTGTGTGCAAATATGATCAGATATGTAATACTGCAGCTTAATGATACTAGGAGGGAGAAGGGTATTAACAGGCGTATATATCTTTCTGTGCAGCCTGATGATGCTGTCAATGCATCAAAGATGGTTCAAAAATATGCGATAGAAAACGGATATTCACTTGAGCTTGCCAATCGTGCGAGACTGTGTATGGAGGAAATGGTCGCCTATTCCGTAAAGTCCAGCAGGAGCAGTAAAGTCAGAAATCAGATAATGTTCTCATTTGATGATGAAAATGTATTATTTACAATGCTGGATGACGGAGCCTGCATTATATTTGATGAGGATAAGGAAAAGCAAAACATGATCACGGATAACTACGCTCTGCTTAAACGGATGTCAAAGTCTATGCATTATCAGTACGTACTTAACCTGAATCATACAGTGCTTAAATTCAGTACAGTTAAATCATAGGCTCAGTACCACTCCCGATACAGTCCGTAAATGGCATCAATGGTGCCCTTTACTTCCTGAATATAACCGGTCGGTTTGATCAGCGACGTGCCGGCCATATCCGTACCGATGCAGTCGATTTCAAAGCCGTCACAGATAGCCTGCTTCATAAACTTAAGATACTGAAACGGCACATATAGGCTGCCTGTGATAAAAAGCAGCCTTGCTCCCTGCCCGACCTTAAAGCGCGAGAGCAGATAGTTAAAACAGTCGTAGGAATTTGCCCGTCTTAAGGGAGACAGAGAAGGGGCTGAGAGGGAATACATATCTGACCCTCTGTATTTATCCGTATAATGTCTGACTGCCGAGCACAGGTTTATATTGGGGTCATTGACTGCATCCTCCGTATAGCCATTAAGACCAAACACGAGCTCTAAAGCGGCACAGATCGCTTCATACTCTGTTTTTGCCCCCGGTGCGTATTTATCTGTATAAGGACGCTCGATTTCATTTATGGGTCTCATGCCGGATAATGCCACTATTATTTTAGACGAATAACCGAAGTCGTCCATTACCTCTTTGGCCCTAAGGCACCGCGTATGATTTGATTTTCTGGCTCCGCCAAGCGCAATGAGATAATCCGGCTCATTCTGCGGCGGCAACACATCCATGAGGCCTAAGGCTTTGACCTGATCCATTACAAATTCGAGGTTGCCGGTCACGATGCGATCATCCTCTATAGCCCAGCGTTCCTGCCCGTTTCTGTAATCCCATCTTGCCGCAAATTCATGAAGCTTTTCTATATATTGCATTCTGTCCGGTTTTAAACAGTATGTCAAATTTCCACCGAACAATTCCACAAGATTTTGAAGCGGTCTGGAGGATGCCCAGTCAAAACAACTGTCCAGCAAACCGCGTATCCGTTCTTCTTTTGTCCGTTCTGCACCGGGGCAGATGATTCTAAATATATCCATAGTAAAGTAGTATAATCTTTTATGCTTAAAATCACAAGGCGCAGGGGTTGTTTCAAGATGCTGTGTCACTTATAATAAACTGACTTTTTAAGGGTTGAGGAGGAGTATATATGACAGTTGAAAAAGAAAAGAACGGGGACTGCCTGATCGTAAAGATAAATGGGAGTGTGGACGCCAATACAGCCGGGGAGCTTCGCAGCGAGCTTATTGATGAGCTTGATGATGTAAGACTTGTACACTTCCATATGAAGGAAATGGACTATATATCCTCTGCGGGACTTCGTGTGATACTGGAGGTTTACCAGACCCTCGAGGAAAGGGACGGAACGGTGATTCTCGAGAGCGTAAGAGAGGAACTTAAGGATATTTTCGAACTTACCGGTTTTGCGGACTTTATGGAGATACGCGATTGAGGTGAAGCTATATGAATTTTAAATTACACTCAGACTACAAACCTACAGGCGACCAGCCCCAGGCGATTGAAAAGCTTGTTGCTGGCTTTAAGGCGGGCAATCAGTGCCAGACTCTTTTGGGCGTTACCGGTTCGGGAAAGACCTTCACAATGGCAAATGTCATAGCGGCCCTCAATATGCCGACGCTGGTGATCGCCCATAATAAGACTTTGGCAGGCCAGCTCTACGGCGAATTCAAGGAATTTTTCCCTGAGAATGCGGTCGAATACTTTGTATCCTATTACGACTACTACCAGCCCGAGGCCTATGTGCCCTCGACGGACACCTATATAGAAAAGGATTCCTCGGTCAATGACGAGATAGACAAGCTCAGGCTTTCGGCTACTGCTGCGCTGTCCGAACGCCGGGACGTGGTTGTCGTGGCTTCGGTTTCGTGCATATACGGCCTGGGCTCCCCCGACGACTATATGAGCATGATCGTTTCCCTCCGGCCCGGACAGGAGAAGGACAGGGACGAGGTTATTCATGAGCTGGTAAATATCCAATATGAAAGAAACGATATAGATTTTAAGCGCGGAACCTTCAGGGTTCACGGGGATGTGCTGGATCTCTTCCCCGCCGAGGACGATTCCCATGCGGTGAGACTGGAATTTTTCGGAGATGAGATAGACCGCATACTTACCTTCGATCCCCTTACAGGAGAGATGTTCTCGGAGCTAAAGCATCTGTCCGTCTTCCCCGCCTCTCACTATGTGGTGCCGAGAGACAAGATGGAAAAGGCCATAGTCGAGATACAGCAGGAGCTTGAGGACAGGGTGAAGTTCTTTAAATCCGAAGACAGGCTCATAGAGGCTCAGAGAATATCGGAGCGGACAAATTTTGATATAGAGATGATGAGGGAGACCGGCTTCTGCAACGGCATAGAAAACTATTCGCGCCCGCTTTCCGGCAGGGCTCCGGGGACTCCGCCCATGACCCTGATGGACTTCTTTAAGGGCGACTATCTGATAATAGTTGACGAATCACATATGACTATCCCCCAGATAGGCGGTATGTATAACGGGGATCAGTCCAGAAAGACAACGCTCGTGGATTACGGCTTCCGCCTTCCCTCGGCAAAGGACAACCGCCCCCTTTCCTTCAATGAATTTGAGCAGAAGATAGACCGGATAATGTTTGTGTCTGCAACGCCTGCGGCCTATGAAGAAGAGCATGAGCTCCTTAGGGCTGAGCAGCTGATCCGCCCTACGGGACTGCTGGATCCCGACATAGATGTGCGCCCGGTTGAGGGGCAGGTCGACGATCTCGTGGGTCAGATAAATAAAGAGCTGGAGCATAAGGGAAAGGTGCTTGTGACGACCCTTACCAAAAAGATGGCCGAGGACTTAAACGACTACCTTAAAGGTGTCGGGATAAGAGTAAAGTATCTTCATTCGGATATAGATACCCTTGAGCGAAGCCAGATCATAAGGGATATGAGACTGGACGCCTTCGATGTCCTGGTAGGTATAAATCTTTTGAGAGAGGGTCTGGATATACCGGAAATTTCCCTGGTTGCGATTCTCGATGCAGATAAGGAGGGCTTCCTTCGTTCGGCCACCTCCCTGATACAGACCGTGGGAAGGGCGGCAAGGAATTCGGAAGGACGGGTGGTCATGTATGCGGATTCCATGACCGAGTCCATGAAGATATGCATAGATGAGACAAAGAGAAGGCGGGAGATCCAGTCTGCATATAATGAAGAGCACGGAATTACGCCCAAAACGATACAAAAGGCTGTTCGGGATGCGATAAGTATAGGCAAAGAAATAGCGCAGACCGAGCTCAGGTTTGAAAAGGATCCCGAGTCCATGAGCGCCTCGGAGCTTGAAAAGCTTATAGGAAAGCTGGAGAAGCAGATGAAAAAGGCCGCTGCGGAGCTGGACTTCGAAAACGCCGCCGTTTACAGGGACAAGATCGCCGAGCTGCGTAAAAATCTCAATGAGCTTCGCGGCAGAATATAATCTCCATGGCTTTAAGTATAAGAGAACTATACCCCGCAAGGTTGAAACTATTTATAATTTACCATATAATAGGAAGCCGACACGGTAATTCGATACTTTTTAAGGAAAAAGGATAAGGAAAATGGAAAAACTCTCTATAGTAGTACCCACGTTCAACGAATCCGGCAACGTGGAAAAGCTGGCCGAAAGGGTGGACAAAGCCCTGCAGGATGTAAACTATGAAATCATATTTATAGATGACAGTACCGACAATACCCCCGAGGTGTTGGAAGAGCTGTCGAAGAAGGACTCCCGCATAAGATATGAGCACAGGACCGGTGAGACCGGCCTTGCCACGGCGGTAATAAGGGGCTTTCAGGTTGCGGACGGGGAGATACTTGCCTGTATGGACGCCGATCTCCAGCACCCGCCCGAAATTTTAAGACCGATGTATGCGGCAGTGATGTCGGGCTTTGATTTCTGTATTCCCAGCCGTTTTATCCCGGGAGGAAGCGACGGAGGGCTCGATCTTTACAGGAAATTCGTCTCATGGGTTGCCAGGTGGATCGGAAAGGTCATGCTTCCCTGTTTGAGAAAAATATCGGATCCCACCAGCGGTCTTTTCATGTTCAGGAAAGAGGCCATCGACGGAGCGGATTTAAGACCCGTGGGCTGGAAGATAATGATAGAGGTACTGGCTATGTCCAAGTACTCTACGGTTGTGGAGATACCCTACGGTTTTCAGGACAGGACCAGCGGCGAATCCAAGCTTTCGGGCAAGGTGACCATGCAGTATCTTCAGCAGGTTAAAAACCTTATGTCCAGAGCCACCAAGCGCGACGGCATAACCGTGACCCGCTGGACAAGCTCCAGAACCGATGCCGCCGTAAAAGAGATCCTTCAGAAAAAATCCAAATAACGGAGATATGATTTGAAAGACGCAAAAAAATATATAAAGATCAGAGGAGCCAAGGTTCATAATCTGAAGAACCTCTCGATAGATATACCAAGAAATGAATTTGTAGTGCTGACAGGGCTTTCCGGTTCCGGAAAGTCCTCACTTGCCTTTGACACAATTTACGCGGAGGGCCAGAGGAGGTATATGGAATCCCTCTCCTCCTATGCGCGGCAGTTCCTGGGTCAGATGGAAAAGCCGGAGGTGGATTCCATAGAAGGGCTTCCGCCAGCTATCTCGATAGACCAGAAGTCCACTAACCGGAACCCCCGTTCAACGGTAGGAACCGTCACCGAAATATACGATTATTTCCGCCTGCTCTATGCAAGGATAGGGACGCCCCACTGCCCCAATTGCGGGAGAGTGATCGAAAGGCAGAACGTGGACCAGATGGTGGACCGCATAATGAAGCTGCCGGAGAAGACCAAAATAATGCTGGAGGCTCCCGTGGTCAGAGGAAGAAAGGGAGAGCACGCCAAGATCTTTGAGCGGGCCCGCAAGAGCGGCTATGCCAGGGTCAGGGTTGACGGCAATCTCTATGAGCTTTCCGAAGATATAAAGCTGGATAAGAATATCAAGCACAATATCGAGATCGTTGTGGACCGTCTGGTGGTCAAGGAAGGCATTGAGCGCAGGCTTGCGGATTCCATAGAGAGCGTGCTGAAGCTTTCGGAGGGACTTCTTACCGTGGACGTAGTAGACGGTGAGCCCCTCAATTTTTCCGAGAGCTTTTCCTGCCCGGATTGCGGCATTAATATAGAAGAAATTGAGCCCAGGAGCTTCTCCTTCAACAATCCCTTCGGCGCCTGCCCTGCCTGTACGGGTCTGGGCTACAGCATGGAATTCGACGAGGAGCTCATGATACCGGATAAGAGCCTCTCCTTTAACGAGGGCTGTGTCCAGGTTACGGGCTGGCAATCCTCCAATAAGGAGGGGAGCTTTACCCATGCGCTTTTAAAGGCGCTGGCGGAAAAGTATAAATTCTCGCTGGATACGCCCTATGAAAAGCTGCCTGCCAAGGTCAAGGACATGTTCATCAACGGCACCAACGGGGTTATAGTCAAAGTGCCCTATAAAGGCCGATATTCGGCAGGGGTCTACGACGAGGCCTTTCCCGGTCTGATTAAAAATATGGAGCAGCGCTACAGGGAAACCTTCAGCGATTCCCAGAAGGCGGAATATGAAAAATATATGAGGATAACTCCCTGCCCCGTGTGCCGCGGGCAGAGGCTGAAGGCCTCCTCCCTGGCCGTGACCCTGGGGGACAAAAATATCCATGAGGTCACTTCCTATTCGGTTACCGCCCTCATGGACTTTATCTCCTCGCTGGAGCTCACGGACTATCAGCAGCTCATCGGGGCAAGGATACTTAAGGAGATCCGCGCGCGGGTAAAGTTTATGATCGATGTCGGACTGGATTACCTTACCCTCTCCAGGGCCACAGCCTCCCTTTCCGGGGGTGAGGCCCAGAGAATAAGGCTTGCCACCCAGATAGGTTCCGGCCTTGTGGGGGTTGCCTACATTCTCGACGAGCCTTCTATCGGACTGCACCAGAGGGATAATTCCAAGCTGATCGAAGCGCTGAAATCCTTAAGGGATCTGGGAAATACCCTTGTAGTAGTTGAGCATGACGAAGATACAATGCGGGAGGCGGACTACCTTGTGGACATAGGGCCCGGAGCAGGCACCCATGGCGGAGAGGTGGTTGCGGCGGGAACCGTAGAGGATGTGATCGCCTGTAAGGAATCCATTACGGGCCAGTATCTTAGCGGAAAGAAAAGGATAGAGCTGCCCGATAAGCGAAGGAAGCCGAACGGCTGGATAAAGATAAAGGGCGCCCGTGAAAATAACCTGAAAAATATAGATGTAAAGATACCCTTAGGGATAATGACCCTGGTTACGGGAGTCTCGGGCTCGGGAAAATCATCCCTGATAAATGAGATCCTGTATAAGAGCACCGCACATATCCTAAATCGTGCCCTGACCATACCGGGAGACCATGACGGCATAGA
Source organism: uncultured Lachnospiraceae bacterium (assembly GCA_946533525.1). Classification (GTDB taxonomy): domain Bacteria; phylum Bacillota; class Clostridia; order Lachnospirales; family Lachnospiraceae; genus NK4A144. The sequence goes on along the minus strand of CAMNBW010000034.1, from coordinate 762 downwards.
GGGTCTGGAGCAGTTGGACAAGGTGATCGCCATAGACCAGTCCCCTATCGGACGTACGCCGAGATCCAATCCCGCCACCTACACCGGGATGTTCGATATGATAAGGGATCTGTTCGCCTCCACGGTGGAGGCCAAGGCCCGGGGCTACAGCAAGGGCCGTTTTTCCTTCAATGTTAAGGGCGGACGCTGTGAAGCCTGCGGCGGAGACGGAATAATCAAGATAGAGATGAACTTTCTCCCGGACGTATATGTCCCCTGCGAGGTCTGCCACGGACACAGGTATAACAGGGAAACTCTGGACATTAGATATAAGGGCAAAAACATATATGAGGTTTTGGATATGTCCGTGGAAGAGGCCCTGGACTTCTTCGAAAATATCGAAACCGTCAGGAGAAAGCTTCAGACCCTTTATGATGTAGGCCTTTCCTATATAAAACTGGGTCAGCCCTCTACGGAATTGTCCGGCGGCGAGGCCCAGAGGATAAAGCTTGCCACCGAGCTGTCCAAGCGGGGAACGGGAAAGACTATCTATATTCTGGACGAGCCCACAACGGGCCTGCATTTTGACGATGTTGAAAAGCTGGTAAGGATATTGAGACGTCTGTCTGACAGCGGAAATACTGTGGTTGTCATAGAGCACAATCTCGATGTCATAAAGTGCGCGGACTATATAATCGATATGGGGCCGGAGGGAGGAGACGGCGGCGGTACAGTCGTGGCGACGGGGACTCCCGAGAAGCTGGCAAAGGATAAAAAGTCCCA
>CAMNBW010000033.1 GCA_946533525.1 uncultured Lachnospiraceae bacterium | reverse complement strand
AAGAAGTCTTCCAGATTATTGAACTGTCTTATATCCAGATTGCCTTGCTCTTCGGAATCCTCATCCCTATCCTGCTCATCTTTATCTTCGTCATCGTCATCGTCATCCTCTTCATCATCCGAAGCCTTTTTATCTGAATTCTTGTCTGCGCTCTTCTTTGCATCAGGATAGTCCGTCAAAGTAACCGTCGTACTCTTTTCCTGATAGCCGTTAGAACCCTGGGTGTAATAGGTTACCGGAACCTCTTCCCCTATGCCGTAATACTGTATGAGCTCCTGCAGCTGTGACATCGACTTTACTTCCTGTCCGTCAAAGGCCGTTATGATGTCGCCCTTCTTAAGACCCGCATTGGCTGCGGCAAGTCCCTGCTCTGCCTTTGAGATATATACGCCCTGGGGCATTTCATAGGTCTTTGCCACCTCTTCGGTAACGTTGGCTCCCGAGATACCGAGATACCCGTGGTTCTCCTGTACATCCTTGGTCATGAGCTTATCCATTATAGGCTGTGCAACCGATATGGGTATCGCATATCCCATTCCCTCGATGCCGCCGCCTGAAAGCTTGGCCTCGTTTATACCGATAAGGTTTCCGTCCATATCGAGAAGCGCTCCGCCCGAATTTCCGGGGTTGATGGCTGCATCTGTCTGGATAAGTTTTCTCTTTCCGTTGCTTAAGTCTACTTCACGGTCGATGGCTGAAATGATGCCCGTTGTAACCGACTGGCCGTATCCAAGGGCATTTCCTATGGCTACCACCTGCTGCCCGACCTTAAGAGAGTCAGGATTACCCAATGTTATTACCTTAATGTTGTTTAAGGTTTCCGCAGAGAGAGAGGAAATGGGAACCGTAACTATGGCTATATCCGCGGAAGTATCCTGACTCTTCAAGGTGGCGTCTGCCGTTGTCTCATCTATGAACTGAACTGTAAGTGAATCTGCCGATGATACCACATGCTGGTTGGTAGCTATGTAGAGATCAGTATCGCTCTTTCCTACGATGATGCCCGAGCCCGAAGCTTCGCTCTCACCCTTGTACTGCTGTCCGAACCAGTCCTGTGTATAATAGGTATAGTTGTTTGTAATCGCCACTACGGCAGGCATGGAGTTCTCCGCAACCTCGGCAACTGCTCCGCTGTCTGTCGTTGCTATGGCCGTGGAGGCCTTGGCGGTGGTCACTACCTTGCCGGACTCCTCCGCCGTGCTTATGGAGGAAGTAGTGGGCGCCGTTGTCTGGGGAGCTTCTATCTTGGACTGCTGCTTCGGTGAATTCGCCCCGGTGATGGCGTTTACCGCGAAGAGTCCCACTCCCGCGCAGCCGCCGAAGAGAATCCCGAGAGCAACTGCTGTCAGGGCCTTCTTCCAGAAAGCTCCGCCCTCTTTGGGAGCCTTCTCCTTACCGGGCTGCCTGTGTGTTCCCGAGAACTGATACTGCGTATACCTGTTGGCGTTATTGTTTCCGGTGCTGCCTGCATTTGTGTAGCTGCTTCCGGTATAGCTGTTTGTGTTATAGGTGCTGCCGGTGTAGCTTTTATATCTGGAGCCGTCCGTTGTCCTTTCGGTATTCTGGCCGCCTGCTACCGAAGAGTAGCTGGTATACTGGGCGTTGCTCCCCTCACGGGTATTGTTTTCCGTAACGTCGATGATATTCTCTTCTTCGCTGTTCTTTTTTTCGTCATTATAATCCTCATACATATCTTTGTACCTCCTGATGTTTCTATGTAAATAGAGCATTATTAATATCCCTTTTGGACAGTACCTATTCTAGGAACTAAATGTGTTCAAAATGTGATGTAATTATTTCATTTTTGTGTTTTTACCACGGTGGCCGTGAAACCCGCATCAGTCCTTTACATTCACTATATCCAGCTCTCCCACATACTTATACCGGATCTGCAGGCGGGTATGGGAATCCGGATCCTCCTTTTCCTTTTCATAGACCTTTATCTTGTCCACAAACTCCCGGACGCCGGAAAAGGTCAGCTCTTCGAGCTCATCGCGGGAGGCCAGCATAGACACAAAATGATTGATCCTCTCCTGATCGAGCCTCTCCTCACGCTCTTTTGTCTTTATAAGCTCTATCCTCTGCCTGAGCCTCCTCTCTTCCTCGTCATAACGGGTACTCATGCTCTTAAACCGCTCCTCGCTTATTATTCCCCTTGTAAGGTTTTCGTACAGCGTTGCGTAGAATTCTTCTATCTCTCCGATACGCTCCTTGATCTTTTCCAGCTCCTGCCTGTTCCGCTTTCTGGAATCGTCCATACTGACCCTGAGCCTTCGCGCTATCCAGGCCGTAAGCTCCTCCTGCCCGGCATGAGCCCTCCTTATATATTTGTTGATCTGCGCTATAACGGTGTCAACGAGAACCCTCGCCCGGATAGAATGGGAGCTGCAGGCGGTATTTCCGAACCTGCGGTAGCGTCCGCAGGAATAGGAGGCCTTATCTGTAAGGTTTGCACGCTTGCTGCGCTTTTCCACCTTTGCAATCAGAGTACTGCCGCAGGTATTGCATATAAGCATCCCTTTAAAGATGTTCTCGTATCCGCTGGAGGGACATTTAAAGCTGCTGGAGCGCCCGGAGAGTATCTTTCCCACCTCGTCAAAGAGCCACTGCTCCACAATGGCTTCATGGGTATTTCGCACGAGCTCCCTTTTCTCCCTCGGAACATATTCCCTGTCCTGGGAGTGCATGGAGCGGGAGGGTCTTACGGGCATGGAGATATGCCCTGCATAGACGGGATTATGCAGCAGGGCACTCAAATATGAAGGATCCCATTCATACAGCGTGCCTTCCCGGGCAAACCTCTCGTACATTGAAGACTTCAGTGCACTGGGCCGCAGTACCTCATCGGCCTTAAGAATCCTGGCTATCTGGAAAAGGCCTCGGCCGTCCAGCACCATGTTAAAGATCCTGCGCACGACCTCTGCCCGGGGTTCGTCGATGACAAGGTGGTTGTGGTCTTCGGGATCCTTCATATAGCCGTAAGGAGGCGTGCTTGCCATATATTTCCCGCTGGTCCTCCTGGCCCTGATTGCGCTTTTTATCTTCCTGGAGGTATCCCTGGCGTACAGAGAATTTATGATGTTATGGAAGGGAGTTATATCCATCTTTTCACGGTCTATGGAATCCACTCCGTCATTTATGGCTATATATCTGACATCATGCTTGGGAAAAAATATCTCAATATAGGTTCCTGTTTCCAGATAATTCCTTCCAAGCCTGCTTAAATCCTTTGTGATAACCGTCGCTATGATACCGTCTTCGATGTCATTCACCAAAAGCTTAAAGGCCGGACGGTCAAAATTCGTACCCGAATATCCGTCGTCTACATAGAATCGGACATTTCTGAAGCCCATCCTGGCGGCATACTCGCTGAGCATGGTCTTTTGAGTCTCAATACTCATGCTCTCGTTGCTTGTGCCGTCATCCTTGGAAAGTCTGCAGTAAAGTGCAGTAAGCTTATCCTCTCTTGACAGTAACACGTTTCTTCTCATAGTTTTTCCTCCTTGGATATGTTATACTGACTGACAAAATACTGTGAATGCATTAAGTCGTGTCATAAACATATGATAACACCAGCTATTTGAAGAAATTGTGTTCACAGGGCTGTTGATAAAGCTTTAAAAAGGAGGGTTTTGATCATGGAAAAAATTTACAAGGCTGCTACCGAGCTCATCGGACATACGCCCCTTATAGAGTTCTGCTCTTACGAAAAGCAGGAGAACCTGAGTGCACGAATTGTCGGAAAGCTGGAGGCCATGAACCCCGCCGGTTCAGTAAAGGACAGGGTTGCCCTGGCCATGATAGAGGACTATGAAAAACGCGGTGTTATAAAGCCGGGGGCCACCCTCATCGAGCCCACCAGCGGAAATACCGGCATAGGCGTAGCCGCAGTGGCCGCCGCAAAGGGCTATCGCTCAATACTGACCATGCCCGAGACCATGTCCGTGGAGCGCAGGAACTTCCTCTCCTCCTACGGGGCCGAGATCGTCCTTACCGATGGTTCCAAGGGCATGAAGGGGGCTATAGCAAAGGCTGAAGAGCTAAACCGGGAAATCCCCGGCTCGGTCATAATGGGGCAGTTTGATAATCCCGCAAACCCGGCCAAGCACAAGGCGACCACCGGTCCGGAGATCTGGGAAGATACAGACGGGAAAGTGGACATCTTCGTTGCCGGCGTAGGTACGGGAGGCACAATAACGGGAGTCGGAGAATATCTCAAGGAAAAAAGAAGTGATGTAAGGATCGTTGCTGTCGAGCCGGCGTCCTCTGCCGTTTTATCCGAAGGAAAGCCCGGAGCCCACAAAATCCAGGGAATAGGGGCAGGCTTTGTTCCAAAGGTGCTGAATACCAAAATTTACGACGAGATCATAAAGATCGAAAACGATGACGCCTATGCCGCTGCAAGAGCCATTGCCCGCTGTGAAGGACTGCTTGTAGGCATATCCTCGGGAGCCGCGATCCACGCTGCAAAGGTGCTCGCCTCCAGACCTGAAAACAAGGGTAAGCTCATCGTGGCCCTGCTTCCCGATTCGGGCGACAGATATTTGTCACTGCCGCTCTACCACGACTAAGCTATGAAATTCCTCGGTGTTATCGCAGCCGTCTTCACGGCGGCTGCGGACTTGAAAATAAAGGATGTAATGCGGGAGGTCTCTCCCGAGCATGTCATATATAATAAGGGCTTTGCCGCCAACAGGCTCGATTCCCATCCCCGGGCCGTAGCCACGGTTTCCGCCGGCCTTTGCGCAGTGCTCGCCGCGATGCTCTTTAGCGGCAAGGGCCGTCCTGGAGAGCGTATTGCCGACGGCCTCATCCTTGGCGGCGCCATCAGCAATACGGGCGAAAGAATAGCCCGCGGCAAAGTCACGGACTATATCCCCCTCGGCAAATATGTCTACAACATAGGCGATTTTGCCATCTATGCAGGTTCGCTTATCAAATTGGGAATAGCCTTTCTTACGCGGTGATAACCGTTCCCGCCTTTCCGGCCAGCGCCTCCTCGATTGCCTCAAGGCTGGTTATCAGGACCTTTCCGTCCTTCCTGTGTTCCAGGAAGCTTATGGCTGCCTCTATCTTCGGCAGCATCGTACCCTCTCCGAATTCTCCCTTCTGAGCCAGTTCCCTGGCCTTTTTAATATTGAGCTCCGGCAGGGCTGCCTCGGCTCCGGTGCCGAAGCCTGTCTTCACCGCATCAATGCCTGTCAGGATAACCAGTTCTTCGGCCTCCAGATCTGTAGCAAGCTTGGATGCTATGCTGTCCTTTTCTATGACCGCGCTTGCCCCCTTCAAAAAGCAGTTCTGCTCGATCACCGGAATCCCTCCGCCGCCTGCGGCTATCACTATCTGTCCCGCCTCAAAGAGAAGACGTATGGACTCTATCTCAACTATCTCAAGGGGCGAAGGCGCTGCCACCACCCTCAGATACCCCTTTCCGGGATCCTCCCTGGTAAAATTGCCCTTCCTTTCCTCCATGGCCGCTTCCTCGGCGCTCATATGCCGCCCTATGACCTTTGTCGGAGCATAGAAGGCCTCGTCATAGGGATCCACGGTAACCTGGGTCAGCACAGTGCAGACGCTTTTGGAAATCCCTCTGGCCAGCAGCTCTCCCTTAAGGGCGCTCTGTATATCATAGCCCACATAGCCCTGGCTCATGGCGGAGCACACGCACATCGCGGCCGGCGAATAGTCGGGGTAGGAACGCCTGAGCTCAGACATCGCCTTATGTATCATCGAAACCTGGGGACCGTTGCTGTGGGTTATGCAAAGATCGTGTCCGTCCTCCACAAGGTCCGCCAGAGCCCGGGAAGTAAGGCGCATCGCGTCATACTGCTCGGAGGTGGTAAAGCCCAGTGCATTATGTCCCAGTGAAACAACAGTTTTCTTATTAGCCATTATTACCTCTTATCCTCGATAATTCTTTGCAATTCAATATCCTGCCGGCAGGCTGAAATAAAGCGCCGTGACAATCACTCCACTGTGACGCTCTTAGCCAGGTTCCTGGGGTGGTCCACATCAAAGCCCTTGCCGAGGGATACGTAATATCCGAAAAGCTGCAGCGGTATGATCGCCAGCGAATTGGCAAAATAGGAGTTGGTTTCGGGAATATATATGACATAGTCTGCGTTATTCTCTATATCGGTATTCCCCACGTTTGTAACCGCCATGACAAAGGCTCCCCTGGCCTTTACCTCTACTATATTGGACAGGGTCTTGGCGTAGAGATCCTTCTGTGTCGCCACCGCCACCACAAGAGTTCCTTCTTCTATTAGCGAAATAGTTCCGTGCTTTAATTCTCCGGCGGCATAGGCCTCCGAATGCACGTAAGATATTTCCTTTAATTTAAGGGAGCCTTCCAGAGAGATGGCGTAGTCTATCCCTCTTCCTATAAAAAAGACATCCGTAGCCGCAATATATCTGTTGGCAAATCTCTGAAGCCTTTCCTTCCCTCCAAGAAGCAGCTCTATCTGATCGGGCAGCTTTTTAAGATCGTCGATATAGCTTTTTGCCTGCTCTTCGCTGATCTCATTTCTGCAAAGTGCGAACTTTATAGCCAGCAGATACAGGGAAACCAGTTGAGCGCTGTAGGCCTTGGTGGTCGCAACCGAGATCTCCGGCCCGGCCCAGGTATACATTACCTTGTCGGCTTCTCTGGCTATGGAGCTTCCCACAACATTTACTATGGCAAGCACGGTAGCCCCGCACTGATGAGAAACCCTCAGCGCCTCCAGGGTATCCGCAGTCTCTCCCGACTGGCTTATGACTATTACAAGATCCTTTTCCCCGATTATCGGATTTCTGTACCTGAATTCCGAGGCTATATCTACATCCACCCCTATCCGGGCCATTCCTTCGAATACGTACTTACCCGTAACTCCCGCGTGATAGGCCGAACCGCAGGCAACTATATGTATCCTGGAAATATCCGCGATCTCCTCGTCGCTTAAGCCGAGCTCCTCTATAACGACCTGCCCGTCCCTTATCCTCGGGCCTATGGTATCCTTTACGGTCTTGGGCTCCTCATATATCTCCTTTATCATAAAGAATTCGTAGCCGCCCTTTTCCGCAGCTTCCGCATCCCATTTGATCTCTACCTCTTCCTTCTCAACAGGCAGGGCGTCCACATCGAAAAAGGCTATATCGTCAGCGCTTAAGCGCACTATCTCTTCCTCTCCGATATAGTAGACCTTCCGGGTATATTTAAGAAGCGCCGGCACATCGGAGGCTATGAAGCTCCCATCCTCCGTCTTGGCGCAGATAAGCGGGCTGGACTTCCTTGCCGCATAGAGCTCATCGGGATGGTCGGCAAAAATTATGCCAAGGGAATACGAACCCTCAACCCTGTGCAATACCCTCTGTATAGCCTCCAGCGGATCGCCGTTATAATAGAAATCCAGCAGCTGGGGAATTACCTCGGTATCCGTCTCGCTCTTAAATTCATAGCCCCTTCCCTCAAGCATTTTCCTGAGTTCCAGGTAGTTTTCGATTATTCCGTTATGCACTACTGCGATGGTTTCCCTGCTGTTTAAATGGGGATGTGCATTTATATCCGTAGGCTGTCCGTGGGTCGCCCAACGGGTGTGTCCTATGCCCGAAAGGCCTTTTGTGGTCTCGCCTCCGTGGGTGAGGGAGACAAGAATATCGAGCCTGCCTGCCGCCTTGACCACATTTATGCTGTTTCCGTCAAAAACAGCCATTCCCGCAGAATCATAGCCCCTGTATTCCAGCTTTGAAAGGCCGTCAAGTATTATCGGCGCAGCCTGTCTTTTTTTTCCTATAAATCCGACTATTCCACACATAAAAGCTCAAAGCTCCTTTCCTACGAGGTTTCAGAGACCTTCCTCGTTTTTGCCGTACCCCTTTGTAACGTCTATGCTGGGATTTAAGTCCCAGCTTCGTTTCCAATAGGTTGGATCCGATGTATATTTAAGGATCTTTTTCCTTGAAAGCTTACGGTAATTGAGACCCTTTCTGTAGCCTGAATACCTGGCGACGCATTTGATTACAAACTCGGGAACCAGATAGAATTTCCCGGAGCGCATAAGGTAGGCTATACATTCCTTAACATATCTCCTCCCTTCGTCCTCGCTCCTGATCCCTCCGAAGACCTCCGGGTGATCCGCCTGCGAGACCCCAAGGTCAAAGTTCCGCTTAAACTGCGCCCTGGCCGTATAGTTGTGTGAATGATAAACCTTGGCCTTCGAGGCATAATATATCGAGTAATCGGCAGCCAGCGCATTGTAGGCAAAGATCATATCCTCATTGAATATGGTCTTGTCCACAAAGCCCCCCAGCTCGTCGAAAACACTTCTTCTGTAGCAGGCGCAGACATTGGAGCAAAAGAAGGCCTTAATGCCCCTGGTATTTATATCCTCGAAGGTCTTTTCCTCGTCCTCATCAGGATAGTTATACACTCTTGTGAATTTCTCGGCAGGAGAGGCATCCTCATTCGGAAGCTGACGGGCATAGCTTATTGCAATGTCCTCATATTGCCTCATGGGCCTTATGAGCTCTTCTATCATGTTCAGATCCGCCGGTATGGCGTCCTGGGTCATGAATACAAGAAACTCCGCCTCCGACCGCTTTGCCGCCTTATTCCTGGTCCTGCCGTGATTGAACTCCAGCTTGGAGATATGGCGGATCTCCACATTCGGAAATCTGTTTACGAAACGCGAACCATAGATAAGCTTTTCCAGATACCTCTGCTCGGTATTCATAAGGATTATCTTATTGGGCTTCACTGTCTGTTTTTCCAGCTTCTCCAGAATATCAAATATAGACTTTTCAGGCTTGTATGTAAGGATAGCTACATCTACCACTCTTAATCCCCTATAATCCGTTCTTCATTCTGTCTGCGGCCACCTTTTCACTTATGGACCTTACGGTCTGGGAAGGTGAATATTCCGAATCCCCAAAAAGGAAGCGGTGAAATTCCACCACATTCGCTTCAAAATTGTCCGCTACTACACTGCTTCCGGCCTTACCCATATTTCCCGTGACCCTCTCGAAGGGAAAACCGCTGCTTTCGCCTATGTTGTAGCTGGCCGCATGGGAAGCATACTCTACAAGATCCGCCTTTGAAAAGCTGGTCTTAACCTTCGGAAGTATGTCGTCTATTATCTCGTTTAGGGTGGCGACGTCAGCTTTCCTCGCCTTGTCCGCAACCTGCATCAGCACCAGGCGCTGTCTCTCCGCGCGCTTGAAATCGTCTCCCTTTGTATATCTTATACGGCAGTAGGAGGTGGCCTGCAGCCCGTTTAAGGTCTGCATCCCCGGGGTGGAGACGTTGACGATCTGGCTCTGGGGCACCCCTATGGCCTCTGCGGTTCCTATCTGATAGTCATTCAGGAAGTGAATCTCCTCCTCCATAATGTCTATCTCCACTCCGCCCACATCGTCTATCATATCCACCAGGGCCTTGAAATCCACGGTTATATAGTCCGTTATATCCATATCCAGATTTGCATTCAGCATCTGTATCGCCTGCTCCGGCCCGCCCTTCGCATAGGCCTGGTTGGCCTTATTGTAGGTATCGTTCCCTACATTTAAATAGGTATCTCTGAAGATCGAGCAAAGGTTTATATCCCCGGTCTCATTGTTCAGCGAAGCGACTATGATGGTATCGGTCCTCGCTCCCTTGTCCAGATTTCCGTCCCTCGAGTCAACTCCGAAAAGAGCGATATTTTTGTAGCCGCTCATCTTCCAGCTGTTGTCCTCCGCCTCGACCTGCTCTGCGACCTCTTCGTTGACCTTTGCGTTGATCACGCTTTCCTTATTTCCGGTATCGGCCTTATCCAGCTTTAATACAACCAGCAGTGCTCCAAGCACACCCAAAAGAATTATCATCTCCAGCACGAAGATAATAACTCTCCTGCGTTTACGTTTGCGCTTGTGTTTCGCACGCCTGGCTGCGGACTCTCTGTCTCTCCTGTCAGCCATATATATAAACTCCTGCATAAACAATGATTGGGAGCCGAATACTGTGTTCCG
>CAMNBW010000032.1 GCA_946533525.1 uncultured Lachnospiraceae bacterium | reverse complement strand
AGAGCATGTACGCTGAGAAGCAAAAGTATTACGCCGAACACGGGAAAAGGTAGGCCAGCTAAATATAACAGAGGGAGACGGAAGATGGATCAGGAAATACTAGATATTTTAGAGGAAGAGGCGCTCTATCACAGCCAGATGGCGGAGGAATATGAGACGAGGCTGGGTGAATACGGGGAGCTCCGCCGGAGCGTCCAGGCTGTGCTGGACTCTTATTCCGAGGAGGACGAGATCGGAGAGGAAGAGCGCGAGGACAGGATGATGGAGCTTCTGGATATACAGGATGAGGTGCAGGAGAAGCTCTCGGAGGGGCTGCCCGGAGAGGCGGCAGGAGACCCTTCCGCGCTGACCCTTGGGATGAATGAGCTCTTTGAAAAGCTCAATGCTGTGCGGGAGTCCGCCGGAACCGTTGAAGCGGCGGAGTGGACGGCGCAGGTCAGGGACCTTCTTGTCGGCTACCTGGATTTTATCGATGCCGTAATAGACGACATCGAAGCCGACAGGGAAAGGCTCGCCTCTTCGCGCCTGCGCTTCGAAACGCTGCGGCTCATACTGGGACAGGAAGCGGAAGCTTAAATAAACCGCCGGAGAGAGATCTCCGGCGATTTTTTTTGCCCTTTACGTATGTAAGAGTAGCAGCGAAACAATGGCAGAAATAACAGCTACAGCAGCGACAGCGGCGGCGGGAACAATAGCGGCGGCAGCAATGGCGGCACTGACAACATAAACATTTTTTACAGGAGGGAAACAACATGGCTATAACTAATTGGGCTGAATATGTGCGGGATCTGACAGCGAGGCGGGTGGCTTACCTTGAGGAACCGGCTCCGGCTCCGTCCGACATGGAGAACTATTTCCAGTATAAGAAGCTGGGAGCGAAGCTAGACCGCGAATGGAGCGCTCTCGTAGATGTCGTGATAAGGAGCGGACACTTTAACAGGGATATGGTGGAGGCGGCCCTCTTTACCGGAGTGGAGGCCAGAGTGCTCAACGACCGCCTGCCCAAGATAGAGTCAACATTTGCAGACTATATTCCCTTGAAAATAAAGAACAGGGCAATCGATGAAAACAAGCTTGCCATAATAAATAACTATAACCAGCTGCCGGAAGAGGAGAAGACTGCTTATAAGCAGAGATTGATAAACGGCGAGATCTTTGACGAGGACCTTTATAACACCCTCACAGCCGAGGAGAAGGAGAGGGCGAAGAAGACCTGGCTCTCACCCAGGGAAGAATTTGATGCGTATTTCTCAGCCCTGAACCTGCGGCTCAAGCCGGAGCCGGCGTTGATCGGCGCTGTCATCGAAAAGCTGGGGAACGAGCTGGAGCCGGAGCTTGCGAACAGTCTTGCAACAGAACTCTCTTCTGTGCCGGATCTTATGGACGCGCCGCTTGAGGAGCAGGTGACCTACCCCTACCGCGAAATGGCGGGGCAGCTAAAGATGCGTGCCGGGGAGGAGCTCTCCACCGACCCGGAAAAGCTGCAGCGCGTCAACGAGGCTCTGGACTATGCGGCAAACAAGCTCACACGGGTAAAGCCGGCTGCAAAGAACGCTCTTATGAATGAGGAGACATGGATCGGAGAGGCAACCTCCGCCAGTGACAATGCGGAGCTCGAGGCCCAGAAGGCCGAGGGAAAAAAGGTGGATATCTGCCAGTCAGAGGGATTTTCCGATGGCTCCATTCAGATAACGGATCTCGATGAGACCGTTAGCGAAGAGCTTTTAAGCGATTCCGAGGAGCTTTTAAGTCCCCAGTATAAGGAGACCCTTATACAGATGCTAAGCAAGATGGACGAAATGCAGATGCTGGGACCGGACGAGGCTGGGGAGTCGGAAGAGCCCTATAAGATGTACGCCTTTAAGAAGCTCATACTTGCCAGGTCAGAGCTGCAAAATGCCGTGCAGGAGGGGAATTTTGACAGGATATTAGAGGCTAAGGAAAAATATGAGAGCATAAGCCGGGATTACGACGCGCTCTTTGCGATGGCGGACGGACTCAATAATTCGAGATTCGGTATGCAGGACAATATCGCTTGCACGAGAACTGAATCCATGCCCTGGGAATATAACCGGGATCTAAGGAAGCACGTGCAGCTAAACGGAGTTTACCAGATATACCGCCAGATGCACGCCTTAAAGCTTAAGCCCGAGGAGTACCTTAGCAACGTAGCCAAAAACGGTATACGCTTCTACCGCGAGCTCGCCTATGAAACGGGCCTTGGAGCCCAGGTTAAGGGCAAGGACTTCGGCGGTGTCCTGGATGTCCTCTTAAACCCTGAAAGCAGCAGCAAGGTACAGGGCCTGTCCACCGCGGAAAAGAATTACAGGGGCTATAACGCAATACAGATAATGGAGCCGGATCCGAACCGGAAGGGTACAATGGTGGTCTTCATGAATCGCATGGTCAATGTCTCATGGGCCATCATAAGCAGCGAGGTCGCAAGGACCGGACTTTTCCATCAGATATACGCGCCCGGCAGCGAAAACGCGGAGCTGGTAAAGCGCAACAGGCAGACCGCCCTCGAAAACCTAATAACCGTAGCCGATGAACACAGGGACTTAAGGAGGATCCTTCCCCCTCCCACGGTAGGCGAGGACGGAAAGCTGGAAAAGCCTTTTTCCGCGGATGATTACGTGCGGGACAACGCGGCGGACTACGACGGAATGGTAAGCCGTATACGGATATTGCTGGAAAAGAGCAATACCGTTGCAGCCGGAAACTATGTATATACAGTTACGAACAAGAACGGGGCAACCTCTGATGAGAACCTGGAGCCCGAGGTGCTCCTTCCCGAGCAGGTCATCGAGGCCGCCTTTAACGCCGGGCAGAGGGTCCTTAACGCAAAGGTCCAGGAAGCGGGCAATGAAGCTTACGAAAACTTAAGGCGGGAGATCGCCAATCTTGCCATGCTCCTTCCTCCCGAGGCGGCCCTTGCCGGCAACGCGGACCGTCTGGCGGAGGTGCAGCGCATAAAGACCAGGATTGCCCAGGCCTTCCCCGTTAAAGCCCTATCCGACCTTGCAAAGCCGATCGTGAACGCAAGGAAGGCGGCTTTAAAGGAAAAGGCTCCGGAGGCTTCCGACCGTCAGGCGTATTTTGAATATGTAAAAAGAAAGGGAGAGGCGGATCTGGGCTTCTTCGCCATAAAGCGGGCGGTAAGCATGGCCCGGGGCTTAAGCGAGCAGACCCTTGAGGAGGTCATGGCCGCAGTGGTTCCGGCTGAGAAACTGACGGAGATAAGGCAGAAGGTCATAAGGCAGCGTGAAAATACTCTGCCGAGCCGCCTGTATGCCGCGGCCGCCGAGCGGGGCAGGGCCTATAGTGACCTTCCGGCCTATTCCAATATGAGCGCCGAGCAAAAGGAGAGCTTCCGGCAGAGAATGGCAGCCGGGGAGATCTTCGATGTAAACGCATGGAAGGACCTTTCGGCAGAGGAAAAGGCCAGGACGGAAAACGTATTTCTAGATGCCGACGCCCGGTTCAGGGGAGCTCTCAATACCTACGAATGGGCTCTCGGAGACGATATGGATACCTTAGTACGGGTCTATTCCGCCCTGCAGGAGAGGCTTTCACCCTACGAGTCCTGGCTTCTTTCCAAGAGGCTTGAGGAGATTCCGGTAAACAGGGAGAGGACACTCCAGGACGAGGTCGAATATCCTCTGGAGAAGGATGTGGCGGACCTTATCAAATTTGCCGAGACCGAGCTTCAGGGAGAGGGCCTTAATGCGGCGAAATTGGCTGAATTAAAGGAGGTCCTTTCGGATGCGGCGTTAAAGGTCAACGTGGGCAAGGCCGACGTGATAAATGAGCAGGTGACGAGGGAGCTCGGAATAGCTCACGCCAATAATGCGGAAGAGAAGGCATATATGCAAAATCTTAAGCAGCTTGGAGGTGAGAAGCAGTGGATCTATTTTGGAGAGGGAGAGTATCTTGCGGGCGCTTCCCCGGTACTTAAGAAGGAGACCAATGCGGCCACCTTCCCCGAAAAGAAGCCCCATATGAGCGAAGCCTACCGCCTGACCCTCGTGTCCATGCTCCAAAAGATGAAGGAGATGGAGCTTATCCCGGAGGGTGCGGGGGCGGCTGCCGAGGAGGGTACGAAAAAGTATGCCTTCCGGAAGCTCATTGAGGCAAAGCACTCCTTTGAGAATGCGGTAAAGCAAAAGAGAATCGACGAGGTCATAGAACTCAAGAAGGCCTATGACAAGGAATGGCAGAATATGCAGGAGCTCATGGATATGGCGAGAAACGGCCTGGGCCAGGACGTGTTCTCAATGCCCGGAAATGTGGACATTACCCGCAATAAGGACGTGCCCTGGACCTTTGCGAGGGACCTTAAGACCCAGGCTCAGGTAAACGGCGTTTACCAGATGTTCATAGTTATGCAGGAGCTGGGTATCGACGACCCCGAGGTCTTCATAGACAACGTGGCGCAAAACGGCTTGAAATACGCAAACCAGAGGCTCCTTAAGGCCGGAGTCAATGAGAAGGCGGGAAATAAGAACCTGTCCGGGATCATTGCGATGCTCACCGACCCGGACAACAGCAAGGAGCTGGATCTGGCAGCGGGGGATGTTACAAGGACGCGCTGGCTCGAGGCTCTGTCAGTCATGGAGCCGGATAAGATAAATCCCATGGGCCTTATAATCTATAAGGAAAATTACGACAGAATGGTCCTGGATATGGCGGAGAGGGAGAAGGTAAAGTTCAACCTCTTTAAGGCAGAGCCTGTAAAGGGTACGCCTAATTACAGCCTGGAGATGAGCTTGAGGAAGGAGGCACTCGAACGCCTCATCACCGTTTCGGATGAGGACAGGACTGATCTTTCAGCCCTCATAGGTCTTCCGGGAATAGATGAGAACGGCAGGGAGAAGGCGTCGTTTGATATAGAAGAATACGCCGCCCGCCCGGGCAGGGACTATCAGGGCATGATAGACCGCGTAAATACATTGATCGCGCAGTGCGCCGGAAAGAGCGGAGCTCCCACGGAGGCTGAGATCATGGAGGCTGCCCGCAGTGCCTTCAGAAGGGTCCTTGAAGCCAATGTAAACGACAGGGAGAATCCCGGCTATCAGGCTCTGGAGAGAGAGCTGGGGCTTCTGCCCGCAAGGGTCTACGGCTCCGGGGAAAAGCTGCAGGAGGCCTCTGTGTTAAGGATGTCTATGACGTCGGATATGATAGCCCATAGCAGGGGACTTTTGAGCTGGATGTCACCCTATCAGGGGGAAGAGCTCTTTACGGACATGATCTCTGCAAGCGAAAGACAGGATATTTCCGGAGCGCTCCAGAATCTCCTTACCCCTGAGGGACGTAAGGGGCTTAGTCCCAAGCAGGAGGCGGATAAGCTCATGAAGCTTATGGGAGCCCTCGGAGAGGAGATCGCGGAGCAGGGTATTAATGTGGATGAAGATAGTAAGGTAAGGGTCAATGGCCTGCCCTATTTCACAAAGGACGCGGCTGCGCCGATAATTGAGAAATATAATCTGTTAAAGACAGCCGTGGCGAGAGGAAAGGAGCTTGTGAAACAGGGAGGCTCGGAGATCACGCTGTCTATGCTGCAGATATATGAGAGCTTGCTCAATATGGGGACAGAAGGGGTCTCTATGGAGCAGATCGGAGCGACTGAGCCCCTGGCACAGCTTTCGCTGGCTAATTTAAACAGACCCAAACCGGATATAGACAGGACAAAGACACCCTTAAATCCCGGACAGACCAGCAAATTTACGATGGAGGAGATGGAGGAGAAGAAGGATATCTTCCCCGTTCACCGGATCTTTCAGAAGAGCTATGATCTGGGCTCTGTCTGGATCGAATATATAAAGAAAAACGAGGCGGGCATATATACGGCCCAGGACGAGGAGGCCTTCAAAAATGACCTTAAGAACCGTTATCAGGAGCTCATAGGTATCTACAACTCCATTAAGCAGAGGGCTGAAGGGGAGCAGGGTTTTAACGAGCAGTTTATCAATGAAAATATGCGTTCCGTTTTCGGACAGAAAAACGCTGTTGACAGCTATGAGGACACCTTTGGAAGCTCCCGTGGCTTTGCAGTCACTTTCAAGGAGCTCTCCGACAAGGTGGAGGCTATAGATAAGGGCTGGCCTGTGGGAGAGCTGGGGAACTATGCACATCTTGTGCATGCGGCCTTCGATATTGACAGGGATATTCCCAAGCTGGAAGGGGAGGAGCTTTCAGGGGTAAGGCAAAAGGCTCTGGAATTAAGGGAATATCTCCATGAAAAATTCATCGGTAAGGCTTTTGAGGCTGACAGTGCCAGGAGGGCTGAAGCTCTCTTCGAGGCTGAGCGTCTTTATAAAGAGGTGGCCCGTGAGTGCGAAGCGGCAGAGAAGGTTTTTAAGGGGAAGAAGAGCGCGGACCGCGATGAGATGGACCGTGTGAACGATATTATAGTTATACTCCACGACAAGTTAGGAATGGACAAAATGACCCAGAAGGTCGAGAACCTTAAGCTGAGCTTTAATGAGGTGGTTGCCAATATGGGAGAAAAGGCCAGGGTCGAAGGGCTTAAGACCCTCCTGGCGGGACTGGACCGTGCGGACAAGACCTATCCCCAGGGCGCGAAGGAGTATATGGATGTCAAGGCTGCCTTAAGGGAGGCCGCCAATCTGAGGGAAGAGCCCCTAGGGCTGGATAAGAGCTTCGCGGACCGGGTAAGAAGCTCGGTAAGGCGTCTGCAGGCCAGGTTTACCGTACTCGGAGAGGGTCTTAAGAAGGAATGGTACGCAAACAGGAAGCTCGGGGAAAAGCGCGCGGCCAATGTGGCTGACCTTACCAGCATCCTCGCCGCCGGAGAGCTTTCTCCCGGCGAGAAGCTATCAAAGATAGCTGAGATAAACAAAAGATTCAGGGATAAATCGGATGTCTTAAGAGTTGCCTCGCCGGAGTATACAAATCTGAAGAGGGCTCTTAAGAGCGCAGCGGAGTTTTACAACCAGAACCGGGACTATCTGCGCTCATTTCCAGTGCCTCCCGCTCCGGGCCTTAATGCCTCCCCGGAGCAGGCGAGGGCCATGGCAGCCAATGTGGAGAAGGTCAGGAGCAGGCAGCCAAAAGTCTTAGAGGAGCTAAATACCCTGTTAGCCGCCTATACACAAAGCGGGGCAGGGATGGAAGCTCAAAGAGTGGCCGAGCTTGAACAGCAGCGCTTTAATAATGTGAAGGGCCTCGTTCAGGCCGTGCTTCCGGGCCGTGAGGCTGAGCTGGACCGCGTATGGAACGAGCGGGGCCAGGAGGGTCCCTACAATGAGGCAGAGCTCACAGAGGCTCTCCGGACTGAATATTCTCCACAGGAGATAATAGCCAGAAATAAAGCTCTCCATGACAATATGGAAGCCCTGGGCAATATGGCAGGCAGGGAGTTAAGGGCGCTTTCAGCCGCCGGCGCCGCCGAGGGCCGTTTAAACTCCGCAAGGTTTACCGCCTTTGCCAACGCTTTAAGGAATGTGACGGCTCCGGTGGAGCTTAAGAGCCTTCCGGCGGAGCTTAAGAAGCTGACGGATGCGGCAAGGGCCTACGCCGCTGCCCCCGAGTCAGGAGAGCTCGGCGAAAGACGGCGGGAGCTTGCCGGGCGGGCGGCTGAACTGGCAGAGAGGACGGCCAGGGAATTAAATGCCGCCATCCGTACAGGCAGATATGACGAGACCGAGCTGGGCAATATTTACAGCATTTATTCAGATGCCTTCTCACCCTCTGTGGAAGCAATTATGACGAATATAAGGGCAGTACAGAATGAAATTCCTCTGCCGGACAGGGAGAATGTAAACGCCGTAAACGGACCTGCCGCCCTTACGGAGGATGTGGCCGCCAGGCTTATTGCGAGGTTTGACAGTCTGCAGACCTATGATGAAAAGGTGACCTTCTATATCGACTGCGCGAGCTTAAACCTGCGCGGCAACCTCCTTCCCGACAGCTCGGGTGAGGTCTTCGAGGCTCTTGAGAGGCATATATTCCTGGATGAGGCGGGAGAACTCCGTCCCAACGCGGTGAATGAGTTTATGGAGGCCGCGGCGAGGCTGAATGCCAGGTGGAGAGTGGAGGCAGAGAGGGTAAGGCAGGAGACGGGCCTTGAGGATCACAATCTTTCCGTCAACAGCGTGAGGGCAGATACGATAGCACAGAATCTCTTCCACCTGATAAATTCCAAGGCGCCCTATGGGTTCGAGAATCAGCCGGTCCGGATAAGAAATGCCCAGGGGCAGTGGGAGGATGTAAAGAAGACTCTGTCTGAAGAAACCACAGTAAACGTCCGGAGAAGAAATGCCCAGGGGCAGTGGGAGAATGTAGAGAAGATTCTGCCTGCCGGAACCACAGTAAACGTGAACTGGGGGGATCACTTCAAGCAATATATGCAGGAGGTGATCGAGAGAGAGACCGCAAACGCGGGGATAGACATAGAGAATATCGATATGCTGACCTTCAACAATATTTCCGGGGCAAGAAAGTATGAGCTTTCCATAAGAACCAAGCTGGAACTTATGAATAATCTGCCCGAAGGAACCGTAATAGACGAGCGTTTCGCAGCAGCCTTGAGGACTGAGGCCGGTGCCTTACGGGGTATGGCAGAAGACCTTGGAGGACCGGATAACAATACGGGACTTATGAATATTATCTCCTCCCTGGATAGCCTGTCGGAGATGACACACAAGTCATACTTAAATTCGGAGACCTCCGGGGTCGTATGCAGCGGAGTGAAAGACCTCTCCATGCAGATATATAACTATCTCGAGAACAGGTCCTTAAACAAAAAGTGGCTCACCGAAAAGGGAGTGGTCAGGGACGAGCTGACCCGTGTACTTAAGGGCTTAAGCCCCGAGATGTCTGAGGTCTGGGAGAAGAGGAAGGATATAGTATCGAGGAATGCCGAGACCCTTCAGGGGAAGAAGGATGCCCTCATCACCTTCTTTAAGGACCAGTCCGCAAAGGGCACCGATACGCTAAAGAAAATAGTCGCCGCTGCAGAAAATGGGGACAAGGAAGGACGCATAGACAGGATAAGCCAGGTCATCAATAAAAGATACGGCCTCGGAGAGGAGCTTTCAAGGCAGATGGCAGGCGAGGCTGTATGGCATATAGAGGAAGTGGCGAGGCTCGGAAAGAATGTTTCGGATATCTATAAGTCCAGCTATATGTTTATGAGGGATCTGACGCTCAATATGAACGACAGGAAGCTCGTGGACTTTAATATAACCGGGAAGAATAAGAAGATAAATGCGGAATACTCACCGAAGGCCAGGGGCAATAACGTGGAGGATATGGCAAGGAATATTGCCGAAGACGAGCGGCTTAGAGATGCCGGCGTGGAGTATGGCAAGCTAAAGAGCCTCCTTATGGACCCGGAGAGGATAGACTCTCTAAGGGAGATGCTAAATACCGGAAAGAGGGCGGGTCTCTTTAACTGGAATTCGGGAGAATATACGAACCTCAAGGAGGCGCTTGAGACCTTCTGTGAGAATAGGGACGAGTTATTAAAGGCCATAATGGATGCAAAGGGAGGGCTTAAGGACGATGATATGAAGCAGGACCTTGCTGATAAGGTCGGTCTCGCAAGCGAAGCTCTTAAAGAGGCGATAAGATGCACCGGGATCTACGCCAATAAGGTGCTTGGAGGCGAGAGCGTCATGGACAAGAGCCAGGATGCCGGCCTTGTCAGGGCGGCGGCGGTCTTCGGCCTGCAGGAGGCCTTCAGGGAGATGAGCCCCGAGGCTTACCGGGAGGCGGCACCACAGATGGGTGGCCAGAGGCTTTCCGAGGCGGAGAAGATCAGGGTCAAGAACTTTACGAAGCTCTATCAGGAGGAGTTCGCGAAGGAAAATATGGACCTTAAGTCCAACAGGCATGCGAATGCGGCTGAACGTGCCCGTCAGAGGGAGGCACAGAATCACCGTGCCGCCATGGCTCCCGACCCGCTGCAGAATGGAAGACACTGATTTAGTATAATCAAACATAAGGAGGAAACACCATGCCATTAATTAACACACTTGGAAAGCA
>CAMNBW010000031.1 GCA_946533525.1 uncultured Lachnospiraceae bacterium | reverse complement strand
CGTATCAGATAATGTATAACGGCAAATACATCGATCCTGCTACGATAATGAGAATCGACGGGTAATGGGTTAGGCTGAAGCGGCCTGGATATAAGGACACCTAAATCAGGGACGCTCTCGCTTCGGGAAAAAACGCAGCGGATACTAAATCCGCAAAAGACGCGGATTAAGTACCGGCGTTTTTTACGCCCCTGATTTAGGCGCGCTTAATCCAGGCCGTACATACATAGACAATAATTCACGAGGAGGATTTATTATGAAGATCAAGAACACATGGCTGAGCTATACCGATGCCCAGCGCAAGGAGCTGGAGAAGCTGGCAAAGGGTTATCGCAGCTTTTTGGACGAGGGCAAGACCGAGCGTGAATGCGCGAAGCTCTGCATAGGAGCAGCCGAGAAGGCAGGTTATGTAAACCTTGAAGATGTAATCAGCTCAAACAGAAGATTAAAAAAGGGCGACAAGGTCTATGCAGTCTGCATGGAAAAGACGGTGGCACTTTTTAATATAGGAAGCGAACCGATGGAGGAGGGCCTCAACATTCTCGGGGCGCATATCGATTCTCCGAGGATGGACCTTAAGCAGAACCCCTTATATGAGTCGGAGGAGCTTGCATATTTCGATACCCATTATTACGGCGGTATCAAGAAATATCAGTGGGTAACCCTTCCGCTTGCGCTTCACGGAGTCATCGTAAAGCCCGATGGGGAAAAGATAGATATAAATATAGGCGAGGATGATGACGACCCTGTTTTTTGTGTAACGGATCTGTTAATCCACCTGGCTGCCGAGCAGATGGAAAAGAAGGGCAATAAGGTAGTGGAGGGTGAAAGCCTGGACATCCTTATAGGAAGCGAGCCTTTAAAGGGCAAGGCCAAGGAGGCTGTTAAGGAAAATATTATTAAGCTGATAAAGGATAAGTACGGAGTCGAAGAGCGGGATTTCGAATCGGCCGAGATTGAAGTGGTTCCTGCGGGAAAGGCTCATGACTTAGGGTTGGACCGTTCGATGATACTCGCCTACGGGCAGGACGACAGGGTCTGCTCTTACGCATCCTTAAAGGCTTTTTTGGATGTAAAGACCTTAAGGCGCACCGGGGTCTGCCTCCTTGTGGATAAGGAAGAGATAGGAAGCGTCGGAGCCACGGGAATGCGCTCAAAGTTCTTTGAGAATACCTGCGCAGAGGTATTAAATGCCATGGGACAGTATTCAGAGCTTACCTTAAGGCGTATGCTGGCAAATTCGAAGATGCTTTCAAGCGACGTTTCCGCGGCCTATGATCCCCTCTATGCCAATAAGTTCGACAAGAAGAACGCGGCCTTTTTCGGCAAGGGCATAGTTTTCAACAAGTACACCGGGGCCAGGGGAAAGAGCGGCTCCAACGATGCAAGTGCCGAGTACTTTGCATATGTAAGAAATATCATGGAAAAAAATAAGGTGGCCTACCAGACCGCGGAGCTCGGAAAGGTCGATGTGGGCGGTGGCGGAACCATTGCCTATATCATGGCGCTTTACGGAATGGAGGTAGTCGACTGCGGAATGGCGGTGCTTTCCATGCACGCGCCCTGGGAGGTTACATCAAAATCCGATTTATATGAGGGCTATAAGGCTTACAAGGCATTTATAAAGGCATAAAATATGAGGGGGTGGGGCTTTAGCAAGGAGGAGCTGAATAAAATTTTCCGTTATATGGGGGAAATTTATACCCGGCGGCTTCTGCTTGTATTGGTTACCGTGGCGGCAGCCATTGGAATAAACATTTACGGAAAGGCTGCCTTTGACGGCAGACTGTTCTTCCTCTTCGGACTGGACAGCCTCGGAACCATATTCGCCGCGGCGACCTGCAGCTACATGCCTGCCCTTTTAACTGTCGTTACATCTCATTTCGTCTTCGGCATAATTGCTGAAAATGCGATCTACGGATCTTTGGGGCATCTCATGGGCGCCATTGCCATAGCGTTTATGACCCGTAAGAGGTGGCTTAAAAGCCCCCGCAGGATACTCTGGATGACCCTTATTTACAGCGGGATCTCCGGGGCGATAAACTATTGCTTCATCATGGCCACCAACGGGGAAGTAAAGGATCTGTCAGGTATGCTCATGAGGTTTTTGGGCTCCCTCATACCCACAGCGGCCATGCTCTTCCTGACGGCCCTCTTTTTAAACAAAGCCCCGAAATGGCTGGTTATGCTCTATCCCAACGGCTTTTATTACAGGCTTTCCTTCTCCGATAAGAAGAAGGGGCTTGGAAGCGAGGACATCAGGGAGCTTAAGAAGCACAGGGAGCTCAATATCCCGGGCTTAAGGAAGAGGTCCTTAAGCACAAAGATAACGATACTCATTATCATAGTTGCGGCGGTTCTTTGCTGCTGCGCCGTTACCATCAGTAATTTTCTCTATTCCGACCTTTCAAATGAATATCTGGATAAGATACTAAGGAGCGGTCCTATTGCCAACAGCTTATCGGCTGATAATATAGGGCCTGCAGGAGCAGGAATAGGGGAAGGAGCGCCCTTATCCGGCAACGGCATAAGACCTCCCGGCTTCGGCCAGGCAGGAGAGGAGGGGGACGACAGGGAACCCTTCAGGCCTTTCAGAAGAGCCTTTGACATACAGGGAAACCTGGCCTTCGATTTCAGGCTCTTAATACTCCTGTCGCTGGTGGCGACCTTTGTGTCCCTGATCGCCAATGTTTACGCCCAATACAGGATAGCCCGGCCCATCAACAGGATAAGCGAGGCCATGCAGTCCTTCGCCTTTGGCTCAGAGGAGGACAGCGAGGCCAATGCGAAAAAGATACATGAGCTCAATATCCATACGGGAGACGAGATAGAGGAGCTCTACAAGGCTCTGGACAAGACCAGCTCGGATATGAACGAGTATATGAAGCGCGTAAACGATGAGAGGCAGCTCGAGGCGGAGCTTCAGATCGCAAAGGCTTCCAGCGAGGCCAAGAGCAGATTCCTGTCCAATATGTCCCATGAGATCCGAACTCCCATAAACGCCGTCCTCGGGATGGACGAGATGATACTTAGGGAGACTGAGGACCCGGCAATCATAGAATACGCCACCAACCTAAGGGATGCGGGCAAGACGCTTCTCGGCCTTGTAAACGACATTCTGGATTTTTCAAAGATAGAGGCCGGGAAGCTTGAGATAATCCCCGTAGAATATGATCTGAGCTCGGTGATAAACGACCTGGTCAATATGATCTTTGCAAAGTCGCAGGATAAGGGCCTTGAACTCATCGTCGACGTGGATGAGACCATGCCCCACTTCCTCTACGGAGATGAGATAAGATTAAAGCAGGTTATTTTAAACATTCTGACCAATGCCGTAAAGTACACCGAGGAGGGGAGCGTCCGCCTTAAGATGGGGTATGAAAAGACGGATGATGAGCATATCGACATGAAGGTTTCGGTGCGGGACACCGGAATAGGAATAAAGGAGGAGGATCTTAAGAAGCTTTATTCCCCCTTTGAGCGTATTGAGGAGGAGAGGAACCGGACGATAGAGGGCACGGGCCTTGGCATGAGTATAGTTAAGCGCCTGTTGTCCCTGATGGACAGCTCCCTCAATGTGGACAGCGTCTATGGCGAGGGCTCCGACTTTTATTTTACGGTCTCGCAAAGAGTTGTTAACTGGGCGCCGATCGGCAACTATACTGAAAGGCTTAAAGAGGCTAATTCGGGAAAAAAGAAATACAGAGAGGCTTTTCGCGCACCGGAGGCCCTTATCCTGGTGGTGGACGATACGCCCATGAACCTGACTGTCATCAAGGGGTATCTGAAAAAGACCCTTATTCAGATCGACACTGCCGAGAGCGGTCAGGAGACCTTAAATAAGGTCAGGGAAAAAAGGTACGACTGCATCTTCCTCGATCACAGGATGCCTATAATGGACGGGGTTGAGACCTTCAGGAAGATGAAGACCCTGGAGGGGAACCTCAACGCAGACACTCCGGTGGTAGCGCTTACGGCAAATGCGATTTCCGGAGCCCGGGAGAGCTATATGGCGGAGGGCTTTACCGACTATCTTTCAAAGCCCGTGGATCCGATAAGGCTTGAAAGGCTTTTGATGGAGCTGCTTCCCGAAGACAGGTACGAAACCTATGAGGAGGAAGTAAAACAGGACATTGGCGAAGCGGATACTGGGGCGAAGGAGGCTGCCGCTAAGGAGGAAGAAGCTGCCGATGAGAGCGGCCTTCCGCCCGTAGAAGGTACCGACAGGCAGGAGGCTCTTAAGGCCAGCGGCTCACCGGAGGTCTTAAGGCAGGTCATGGAACAGTTTGCCCGGACTATTCCGACAAAGGCGGGGCTGATACGTTCCCTCTGGGAGCAGGGAGATATCAGGAATTATACTATAGAGGTGCATGCGCTAAAAAGCTCGGCGCGGCTCATAGGAGCCCTGGAGCTTTCAGGCCTCGCCCGTGAGCTTGAGGACGCCGGAAACAGCGGGGATCTGGAAAAAATCAATGCAAAGACCGAGGCTTTATTGTATGATTATAATGCATTTAAAGACAGGCTTTCATTTTTGACCGGAGAGCCTGATGGTGACGGCGCTGAAAAAGAGCCTATAGACGAGGAAAAGCTTAAAGAGGGACTGGAGGCCTTAAAGGAAGTAGTGGGAGCCTTTGATTTTGACAGCGCCGATATGTGCGTGGCGGAGCTGGATAAATATTCGATGCCGGAGGATTTTAAGGAGACCTTTGAGGAGCTTAAACTCAGGCTGTCCGAGGTGGATTCCGACGGTGTGCTGGAGATCTTGAAAAGTTATGGGGTTTGATCGCAGATTATGGAAGAGTGGATGAATGAGCTAAAAGAGGAAGAAAAGTATATCGAGGGCATGAGGAAGATACTTTTTATAGGCAGTATTTCTTCCTTTATCGGCAATGCGATAAGCACAAATCTTAAGGAGGCGGGCTTCGAGGTTTCCTTTGCAAAGGCCGATGTGACCTCTATCATGAAGGAGAAGTCCAGCGCGGATATTTACCTTATGTATCTGACGGAGGATGTGGCAGCCTTAAGCGATGCCCTGGTGTATCTTAAGGATACCTGCATAGAGGAGGAGAAGAATCTTTTTCTCATAGGTTATGAATCGGAGATCAAAGAGGCCTTCGGGATAATTCCGGAGGATCTCGTAAAGGGGACCTTTGACCGCCCTATAAATGTAAAGGAAATGGTGGCGGGGCTTAAGGAAAAGGTGGAACAGCGTTCCCTTGAGCCGAAGCGCAGGCACATACTCGTAGTGGATGATTCCGGAACCTTCCTGCGGACCATAAAGAGCTGGCTCGACCCCTATTATAAGGTATCCATGGTCAACTCAGGCATGAATGCAATCACCTTTCTTGCCAAGCACAAGCCGGATCTCATTTTGCTGGATTATGAAATGCCGGTCTGCTCGGGACCCCAGGTCTTAAGCATGATAAGGGATGAGGTCACGACGAGCGACCTGCCGGTAATGTTTCTGACCTCAAAGGGGGACAAGGAATCGGTTATGAAGGTTTTGAGCCTTAAACCCGACGGTTATATATTAAAGTCGAGATCACAGGCTGAGATACTTGGGGAGATAGAGAAATTTTTTGAAAGCAGAAAGGGCGGAAAGTTATGAAAAAGTTATGTAAACTAATGACGCTGGTACTTGTTATTACTACGGTTCTTTCGGGCTGTACCTCGCAGATGAATCTTCCGGAGAGCAATGAGCCGGAGAGTGTATCTGAAAATGCCGGAGAAACCGGCTCCGTCAATGAGGCAGCCGTCGAAGATGAGGCTTCGGAAAACGCCGCAGAGGAAGCGGACTATGCTGCGATAGTCCCCGTTTCCTGCAAACAGGAGTCCTGTGATAAGTCTTCCGAGGATGACAGGCTGTATGTACAGGGCTCATACGATATTCTGGGAGTTTCCGCTGACGGTTTTGAAAGGCTGAATGAGTCGCTGCAGTCCCTGAATAAGGAGAGACAGGAGGAGATAGTATCTCAGGTTGATGAATATTACGAGATGGGAGTTTCGGATATCGAAGCCGGAGATATTCCGGACGAATGGCTTTCCTTCAGCTCCGAATATCATGCGGATGTGGTGCGCTCGGATGAAAAGCTCGTGAGCATCCTTGAGATCTTCTACAGCTTTGCGGGAGGGGCTCATCCCAATACTTATTACAGGTCTGTCAATTTTGATACAAAGACCGGAAAAAAACTGGGTATAGAAGATGTCGTGAGCGACAGGGAGGCCTTTATAAAGAGTCTTGAAGAGGAGACTCTTAAGAGCATTGACAAGGATATGCTCATAGTCGATAACGTATCAGAGGTCATTAAGGAGCTCATGGATGAGACCGTGAGCGAGAATGAGCTTACATTTATCATGGACTATGAGGGACTTGAGGTTGTCTTTTCTCCTTATGAGCTTACCGCATATGCCGCCGGGGCACAGAGGGTAAGGCTAAGTTATGCCGACTACCCGGAGCTTTTTGATGCGGGATATATGGCTGCACCCCAAAATTATATAGAAAAGGTTTACGAGGGCGGCAGGTATTATACAGGAAGGCCCGGAACCGGGGACAGGAAAGAAGTCACCCTGGAGGAATTATCCGATGAATACGGAACCATCAGCTCCTGCACGGTGCTGCTTGACGGTAAGGCGGGGCAGGCCGACACGGAGGATTATTATTATAACAGCAGAATGTATATAGCTCATATGGGGGATAAGAGCTTTTGCATAGTAGAGAAGCAGTCGGATAACGACTATACCTTCATGGCGATCTACGATCTTAATTCCGACGCGGCAGTTAAGAAGGAGACTGTGGACGGACATATTGACAGTATGATAATGCCGGCCGATCCGGCTGCCTTAAGGATCGTGAAGCGCTGTGACCTCCTTAGTACCTACAGCGTAGTACAGCTCCATAAGATGAATGAGGACGGGTCTGTCACTCCCGTATCTGATTTCGGCTATATGGAAAATGAGGATATGCCTTCGCACAGGTTAAAAAAGACGATAAGCGTCAATATGCTGGATGATGAGGAAGGAAAGTCCATGCATGAGGTTACCCTGGGCTCACAGACGGAGCTCAAGGTTTACCGGACCGATTTGGACAAGATTGTGGATATGAAGCTTAATGACGGCAATGTGGTAAGGTTTGTCGTCGAATACGACGGAGAAGGCATATACAGCCAGATGATAGGCGGACAGCCTATAGAGGAGGTGTTTGAGAAGGTCTGGTTCGCGGGCTGAAAGGCTGTGAGCAGCAACTGAACAGTTAGCACAAGGTTACGGCAGCATAAATTCTTCTTGACTTTTTCTATGATTAGTAATATATTCTAATCACAGTTAGACGAAGCTAACGTATTGTAAAAGGAGGAAGATTAGTATGCTGCCGCTTACTTTTGCTGATTCAGGACAGATATTTACAGTTTCCAAGGTTAACGGAAGGGAAGATACAAAAAAGCACCTTGAGGATCTCGGGCTTATTTCAGGGTCTGAAGTGGAAGTTGTGAGTGCACAGTCGGGGAACCTTATAATCAAGGTAAAGGGTTCGAGGCTTGCGATAACCTCTGAAATGGCGCAGAAGATCATGGTGGAAGCGCAGCTTGAGCATTCTGCGGGTGCGGTAGAGAAAAGTCAGGAGGTAGTAAAGGCTGTTTGAAATAAAACGGTCTTTTTTATGCCCGGGAGTTAGCAAATGCTAACGCATGTAAATAATTTGGGAGATAAGAAAGGAGAGAAAAATGAAAACATTAAGAGACGTTGCGGTGGGGTCTACGGCCAGGGTCGTCAAGCTGCACGGAGAGGGGCCTGTAAAGCGCCGCATCATGGATATGGGGATCACCAAGGGGGTGGAGATCTTCGTACGAAAGGTTGCGCCTTTAGGAGACCCTATGGAGCTGAATATCAGGGACTATGAGCTTTCGGTCCGCAAGGCGGATGCGGAAATGATAGAGGTTGAATGAAACGCTGCACTAAGAAGCTTTCTAAGCTTTAAGCAGGACAGAATAATTATTTTTTAAGAGGAGTGGAAAAATGGGAATTAAAATTGCATTGGCCGGTAATCCGAACTGCGGCAAAACTACACTGTTTAATGCACTGACCGGCTCAAACCAGTATGTGGGAAACTGGCCCGGAGTTACAGTGGAGAAGAAGGAGGGAACCTTAAAGGGGAATAAGGACGTGGTGATCCAGGATCTGCCCGGTATCTATTCACTGTCTCCCTATACTTTGGAGGAGGTTGTTTCCCGTCAGTATCTTGTAAATGAAAAACCCGACGCTATATTGAATATAGTTGACGGTACGAATATAGAGCGTAATCTCTACCTGACCACACAGCTTATCGAGCTTGGAATTCCGGTGGTCATCGCCGTAAACATGATGGACCTCGTCCGCAAGAACGGGGATTCCATTAATATAAAGGCTCTCGCGGAAAAGCTGGGCTGTAAGGCGATAGAGATAAGCGCGCTCAAAAACGAAGGGAGCATGGAGGCCGCGGAGCTGGCCGTCAAG
This sequence comes from uncultured Lachnospiraceae bacterium, assembly GCA_946533525.1. Classification (GTDB taxonomy): domain Bacteria; phylum Bacillota; class Clostridia; order Lachnospirales; family Lachnospiraceae; genus NK4A144. The sequence goes on along the minus strand of CAMNBW010000031.1, from coordinate 1,526 downwards.
GCGGCAGAAAGCAAGGCAGCGGTGGAAGTTCCCATTGCCTTTGAGGAAAAGGTGGAAAAGGCTGTATCCGCGATTGAAGAGAAGCTGTCCGGGAAGGTGGATCAAAAGCTCCTTCGCTGGTATGCCATAAAGGTTTTTGAAAGAGACTCCAAGGCTCTCGAAACCCTGAATATCTCCTCGGAGGCGGATGCTATTGAAAAGATAGTCTCCGATTGCGAGAAAGCTATGGACGACGATGCAGAGAGCATCATCACCAACCAGAGATATAACTATATAACCGAGGTTACAAAGCATGCCGTAAAGAAGGGCAAGGCAAAGGGCGAGCTTACCACCTCCGATAAGATAGATAAGATCGTTACCAACAGGATATTGGGACTTCCGATCTTCGTTCTGATCATGTTTTGCGTCTATGCCATAGCCATGGGCGGCTGGTCGGTTTCCATCGGTACTGCGGCGACCGATTTTACCAACGACGTCATCTTCGGCGAGTGGGTTCCCGCTCTCTTCGACTCGATCTTAACAGGCCTCGGCGTTCAGGAGGGTTCATGGCTCTACGGTCTTGTTCAGGACGGTATTGTTGCCGGAGTCGGAGCGGTAATAGGCTTTGTTCCCCAGATGCTCGTGCTTTTCCTCCTGCTTTCAATACTTGAAGATGTTGGATATATGGCCCGTGTGGCCTTCGTCATGGACCGTATCTTCCGTCAGTTCGGACTTTCGGGAAAGTCCTTCGTTCCCTGCCTTGTGGCTTCCGGCTGCGGAGTTCCCGGAGTTATGGCCTCGAGGACAATCGAAAATGACCGTGACAGGAAGCTTACGGTAATGACCACCACCTTCATGCCCTGCGGAGCGAAGCTTCCGATAATCGGACTTATCGGAGGAGCAATCTTCGGAGGCTCGCCCCTAGTTGCAGTTAGCGCCTACTTTATCGGAATAGGCTCCATCATCCTTTCCGGTATCATCTTAAAGAAATTCAGAGCCTTCGCCGGAGAGCCCGCTCCCTTCGTAATGGAGCTTCCGGCTTATCACTTGCCTGCGGCGTCCAATGTTTTGAGGGCTACCTGGGAGAGAGGCTGGTCCTTCATCAAGCGTGCAGGCAGCGTTATCCTGGTTTCCTCGATAATCATATGGTTCTTAAGCAACTTCGGCACCGTAAACGGACGCTTCGGAATGGTGGCGAACCTCTATGAGGACGAGACCCTGGCTACAGATGAATATGTATCCACGGTTGCACAGAAGATGAACATTCCCGCGGAAGAGGTAACTCCTATGGACGATTCCATGCTGGCGTCTGTTGGAAATGGCTTATCCTTCGTATTCAGGCCTTTGGGCTTTGGCAGTTGGAGACCGGCTGTGGCTACGATAACTGGACTTGTGGCTAAGGAGGAGGTTGTAGGAACCTTCGGCGTACTTTATAATTATGACGACAAGGGCGGCGAAGATGAGCTCGGAGAAGAGGGAGAGCAGATCTGGGACAGGGTAGCAGCGGACTACACGGCTGCGGCGGCCTTTGCCTTCATGGTATTTAA
>CAMNBW010000030.1 GCA_946533525.1 uncultured Lachnospiraceae bacterium | reverse complement strand
CCGCATCCAAAGCTTACTATCTGCGTGATCTCCAGATTTGGGTGGCGGGCGGCTATAATGGAGCTGCCCAAAACCCTTGCGTGGAAGTTATTGACTATATCTATTCTCGACTGTCTGAGCTCGACCTCGGGAAGCTCCGGAAGACTGTCTGCGGTAAGGACCGGCACTCCCAGTTTTACAAAGAGCTCGGGAAGCTCGTGATTTACCAGCGGATCATTGTGGTAGGGTCTTCCGGCAAGGATGACGGCAAAATCATCAGTGCCTTCAAGGCTTTTAAGCACCTCTCCTCCAGCTGCCTTAAGCTCGGAATCAAACATATTCTGGGCATTTTCCCCGAAAGCAATAGCCTTTTTACAGGTTTTTTTATCGATCCCGAAGGTCTTTTTCATGTAGGCTGCGATCTGATTTATACGGTCTTTCCTGCTGTACCAGTAAAAATAGGGCGCATCAAATTTAACGTCCTTTAATTCTTCAGGATTGTCTGAATTATTAATGACGATAGGGTATCCTTTAACAAGGGCGCAGCGGGAAAAGCTTGTTTTTTCGGTATTTTCGGGAGGCGTTACAACGATCTCCGGCATAAATATCCGATCTACCTTAAGCTTTAGCAGCTCGCGGATATGGCCGTGGACAAGCTTTGCCGGGAAGCATTCCGTATCGGAAGGCACGGCGTGAATACCGCTTTCGTATATTTCCCTGGTGCTTGCGGGAGAAAGCTTCACCTCAAAGCCCAGAGACTTAAAGAAGGTATTCCAGAAGGGAAGACCCTCCCAAAAAGAGAGAACTCTGGGGATCCCGATCACTGTATTCTGTTCGGGAAGAAGCTTTTCATAGGGATAATCCCTGCACTGAAGGGTCTGTCGAAGCTCAAAGAGATTGGGGGTCTTACCCTTGCGCTTTTCAAGCTCCTTTATTTTCTCAATAGTCTTTTTATCCTTAAGGTCACCGGTAACCTCTCCCTTTTCGCAGCGGTTATTCGTTACCCAGCTTTCCCCGGTGGAGAAGGTAAGAATGGTACGCTTGCAGTGGTTTGTGCAGTAAGGGCATTCAGACGCGGCTTCTCTTCGGTAGGAAAAGCTTTCCAGCTCTTCGGGAGAAAGAAAGGTCTTTTTGAAATCCTTCTTGGCAGCGCACTCTTTTGCCGTCAGCGCCGAACCGATAGCCCCCATGAGCCCGGGATAGGGCGCACGGATAACGTCCCTTCCGACATATTGCTCCATCGCCCGGAGCACTGCGTCATTTTTGAAGGTGCCGCCCTGAACAACGATATTTTTTCCGAGAGACTCGATATTGGGAACACGGATAACCTTTGTAAATACATTTTCCACTATGGAGCGGCAAAGCCCCGCCATGATGTCGTCGGGATTTTTGCCGTTACGCTGCTCGGTTATTATGCTGCTGTTCATAAATACAGTGCAGCGGCTGCCGAGCTTGGCGGGATTTTGCGAGTCAAAGGCGCGCTGAGCTATCTCTCCGGTTTCTATATGAAGTGTTTTTGCGAAATTTTCCAGGAATGAACCGCACCCTGCGGAACAGGCCTCGTTAACGACGATGTTGGTAATAATGCCGTTTTCCACCCATATTGCTTTCATATCCTGTCCGCCGATGTCGAGGATAAAGCTGGGATTTTTTACATATTTGGACGCAGCCAGGGCGTGAGCCACCGTTTCAACTACATGCGTTTCGGTCTTAAAGGCTTTTGAGAGCAGAAACTCCCCGTAGCCCGTAGAGGACGCGGCAATGATGTTGAGTGTGGCCTTGGCTTTTTTATATTTTTCAAAAATTTCGAGCAGGGCCCTCTGGGCAACCTTTATGGGACTGCCCTCATTGGAGGCATAGAAGGAATCGATGATCTCTTCCTTTTCGTTTAAAAGGACCAGCTTTGTGGTCGTGCTGCCCGCGTCAATTCCAAGGTAGGCATTGACCTTTTCTCCCTTTTTAGGGATGTAGCTCTTTGCCTCATTTAGAGCATGTCTGGAAGCAAAGCTTTTCCTTTCCGCGCTGTTCTTAAAGAACACAAGTCCCTTTTCGTTTTCAGCTTCCTCATCGGTGAGCCCGCTGAAAAGATCAATAAGTGATTTAACTGAGAAGGGCGTACTTTCGGTATGTATCTCCTCAATGCTCAGCGCCGCACCGTAAGAGACCATCATCTCAGGCCTCTCGGGGATGAGCACATCCTCGTCAGAAAGCCCCAGCCTCTCCTTAAAAACTTCCCTGAGCATGGGATGGAAGGTAAAGGGGCCGCCCTCGAAGGCAACCGGGGGACAGATCTTAAGCCCCTGGGAAAGACCGCCAATAGTCTGCTTGGCTATTGCATGATACCCTGAAAGGGCAATATCGGCCTTGCTCACGCCCTGATTTAGAAGGGCCTGTATATCGGTTTTGGCAAAGACCCCGCACCGCCCGGAAATATCGTATAAGCCGCTTCCTTTTTCGGACAGGGAATTCATTTCGGTAACTTCTATATCGAGGACAGTTGCAACCTCGTCGATAAAAGCTCCCGTACCCCCGGCACAGCTTCCGTTCATACGCATATCGAAAACTTCAGGCTTGCCCTCATCGTTATCCCTGAAAAAGATAATTTTTGCATCCTGACCGCCGAGCTCTATGGCCGTGCCTATTTTTCCGTAAAAATGCCTTAATGCCATGGAATTGGCAACCACTTCCTGTGTGAAAGGCAGGTCAAGCCGCTCCGCCAGGGTTCTTGCGCCCGAACCCGTCAGGCAGATGGAGACCTCGGTATTTTCACCGAGCTGGTCCGCCGCATTTTTCAGAAGCTCCAATATACTCTCGCGCTGTCTTGCAAAATGCCTTATATATTTGCAAAAAATAAGTTCATTGCCCTTTAACACGGCAATCTTTGTCGTGGTTGAACCCACATCGATCCCGATCTTCAGATAATTTTTCAAAATTTCTCCTCTTCACTCCATCCGGCTGAATGAGCCGGACAGATCAAATGTCGTATTTCTTCAGAATAGTTATCAAACGCTTACATATTATAATGTGTTTTTAAAATGATGACAATAAATAAGTCTGGATATTAGCCTCTATTCTTCAAGCTTGTCCCAAATGTCCTGAGGGATGACCTCCCCCATATAATTCCTGTCTGAACGCTGCGTTTCCAGATATTCGCTTTGTATCTCCCGCTCAGTATTGATGACACGTTCCAAAAGATCCCTGGCAGAGAGACGAAGGGCACCGGAGCCGTAGATTATTACCTGCTCCACAGCATCGGAGGTGGCAACGGTCACCCCGTAGTTTTTCTGCAGCTCATGGGCCGTCCGCTCTATGTAAAGGTCGGCGGTCTGGGCCTCCGCGGTAAAGACCACATCGATATTGTGGTATTTGTAAATACGCTCCGTTCCTCCGGGAACCTTATAGGCGTCAAAGACAAGAATTATCCGCTCTTTGGATATTCCGGCATAATTGGAAAGGATGTCCATCAGCTTGTCCCTGCCCGCTTTAATGTCGTCTTCCGAGAGCTTCTTTAGATCCTCCCAGGAGTAGATTATATTATATCCGTCTACCAGCAGGTATTCCTTATCCGGCCGCGGCTTTCCTTTGTGAGGCTTTTTCGCCGGAGGGCTGTAACTATATGTTTTTTTGGCCGTATTATTTTGGGAACGATCTTTGATCGGACCGTAGGTACGCTCAAAAATCGCAATGAGCTCCTCTTCGCTGACATTCATGCTGCGCGGCGCAGGGCGCTTTACCATGGGAGCGGCCTCTTCCTTTTCGGAAGGCTTCCAGGGGCTTTCGACCTGCATATAGTCGCGTACCTCATACCAGGGAATGATCGTTCCCGAGCCGTGGGAACAAAATACCGAGGACGAGGGATTTCGCATATCCAGCTCCGGGTCGTAATTAAACGATGCGATCACTTCCTCCGGGTTGTGGCAGCGCTCATAGCCTTTAAGACTGCAGGTAATATGCCCCTGTCCCTTGGAGAGCTCCGAGAGCTTTTCGGGGTAGTCGCTCAGCGAGGCAGCGGGAGCAGAGCCGTTGATAAAGGCTGTATCGCCGTCAATGTCGGGGGGAAGAAAATCCGCCCCCATTCTGTCCAGGTCATTTAACACTCTTCCGAGGTTCTCGGAAGGAATATCCAGGCTGAAATCCAGATAGGGCTCCAGCAAAATGCTCTCCGCCATCATAAGCCCCTGCCTTACAGCGCGGTAGGTAGCCTGTCTGAAATCGCCGCCCTCGGTGTGCTTTTCGTGAGCACGACCGGCAATAATGGAAATTTTCATATCCGTAATTTCCGAACCGGTCAGAACTCCTCTGTGGCGGCGCTCCTCGAGGTGGGTAAGAACCAGCCGCTGCCAGTTTAAGGCAAGAATATCCGTGGAACAGTCGGAAGCAAAGGTGAGACCGCTTCCGCGCTCCGTCGGCTCCAAAAGGAGATGAACCTCGGCGTAATGCCTCAGGGGCTCGAAATGTCCGACTCCTTCAACCGTGTTTGCTATGGTTTCCTTATAAATTATCCTGGTTGCTCCAAAGCCAACCTTAAGGTTAAAGCGCTTAAATATCAGCTCCTGAAGTATCTCCTTTTGAACCACGCCCATAACCTGCGCGGTGAGCTCCCTGGATTCCTCATCATATAAAATATTAAGAGACGGCTCCTCCTCCGAAAGAGTGAGCAGGGACCGGTATGCCCTGAAGGGGTCTTCCTTTTCAGGAAGGATGAGCCGGGCCGTCATTATAGGCTGCAAAAGGCTTTCCTCCCTGCTGTTTTCAAAACCGAGACCCTGTCCTGCATAGGTGGCAGTAAGCCCGGTTATCGCAGCAATGTCTCCCGGGAATATTTCCGGGACAGAGGTGAATTTGTCGCCATAATAAATCCTAAGCTGGTCAGCCTTTTCGGGTTTCCCGTTTTCATCCGTCAGTTCTTCGATAACGGACTTTGCCTTAAGGCTGCCCCCCGTGAGCTTTATCCAGGTCAGCCGGAGGGAGCTGTTATCATGGGTAATTTTGTATACCCGGCAGCCAAAATCAGCTCCGTATTGTTTTTCCAGAGTCCACCTGTCAAGACCCTCCAGCAATTCGTCAACTCCCTCCATTTTAAGCGCCGAACCGAAGTATACGGGAAAGGCCCTGCCCTCGGATATAAGCTTCCTGATATTATCCTCGCTTACCCGGGAGCCTTCGAGATAGGAGGCTAAAAGCGTGTCGTCGCATACCGCAAGCTCTTCCTGGAGCTTATCCGAAAAGACGTCGTCCGAAAAGTTTATGCACTCCGAGCCCAGCTCATGTTTAAGGTGCTCAAGACTCGAGGCGGCATCTGTCCCGTCCTGATCCATCTTGTTGACGAAAATAAAGGCGGGGATCTTATAGTGTTTTATCAGCTTCCACAGCATGCGCACCTGTCCCGTGACCCCGTCGGGAGCGCTTATAACGAGAATTGCGTAATCCAAAACATTGAGGGTGCGCTCCATCTCCGGTGAGAAATCGGTGTGTCCCGGGGTATCCAGCAGGATATATGTTCTTTCCGAATCGCCGATCTTTCGGGTAAAACGCGCCTCATTTGAAAAAATAGTTATACCGCGGCGCCTCTCCATTTCATCGGAATCCATATAGGTATTGCCCTTATCCACACGCCCGGCATTCCTTATGACGTTGTTTTTGTATAAAAAAGCTTCGGAAAGGGTTGTTTTTCCCGCATCCACATGGGCCAGTATCCCGATCACAAGCTTGTCACTTTTACTCATCAGCCATTTCCTAAAGATAAAAATTCTACTTTATGATGTATAATAAATTATTTATAACAACAACATATAGTGTTTTCCACTACGTTCGCAGGCTGAAATGCTGCGAACAGCAGCTTTTTCCCAGGTTTTAATACAGTAGCTATGGAATATTTCCCAATAGCGCTCCCTCTATTTTATTATAAGAAACGGGAAAATGATATATTTCGATTTAAATTAATGGCAGGGCGCAGCAAAAAGACGCCCTGCTATTCGCTTATAGCAGGGTTCTTTAAGATTATCTATCTGTTCTATAGAGTTGGGTTATTTGAGAAAATGCTCAGTATTAACGGGAAGGAACCGGAACGGAGCTGCTGCAAATGAAATTAATCAAAATCAGGAACTATTAACCAGATTATAATAATTTAAGGAGAAGTATCGATCATGGATATTAAGATTTTCGAAACAGGATTTTCGGTAATTGAGACAGTAAAGGAAATGGACAGAAAGCTTAGGCTCGGGCAGGAAGAAAGCCTGGCGGGCTTCTTCGGGCAGGTAGCTTTGTTAAGGGAGAGTGTGGAAGAATTTAACGGAGGCTCCGAGATAATATATGATTTTCTCGGCACGGTCTTAAACATCATTCTTCTGGTTGACCCTGCAAATAAAATGCTAACCGACAGGATGTATAACTATTATATGATCCACAGGTTCATGGAGATTTTCGGAGATCATGAGTCCGTGAGCGATAAAGTTTATATTACCGACAGGAATGTTGAGCAGTTTGTAAACGATAACGGAGAGCGTGATATGGAAAAGCTGGTGAATATTTTATCCCAGGCGGGAGAGACACTCAGCAGGAACATGAGGAAAAAGCTGAACGGGATCATTAAGGAAAATCTCCGGAAAATGACGTCGTCCACGATCTATTTTGCGGTAACGAGCGGAATCATACGCGTGGACAGCGATGTGTGCAAAAGGCTGGCACAATTACGTTCAGCCAAGAGAATTCCGGGAAGGATCGACAATACGCTGTCTGATCCGGAATATGTTATCGGCAGGTTAAAGCTGTACGGATATTTAAACTCAGCCAAATATGACTTTTTAAGAAATACTGATCTGACAGCATAAAATAAAGCCTGGTACTTTTCATTACTCTGCAGGGATAACGGTGTGCCGCTGCCGGGTAATTCCGCCGGAATATACGGAGACTTACGGACAGCTTGCTATGGAATGGCTCTGTATAGTATAATCCGATGCATGGAAAGAAATTTTATCGTGCTGGATCTGGAATGGAATCAAGGCAGCGCGCTCACCGAAAATCCCGATATTCCCTTCGAAATAATCGAAATTGGTGCCGTAAAGTTAAATGAGGAAAAGGAGATCACAGGATATTTCAACCGATTTATCCGGCCTCAGGTATACAAAAAAATGCACTTTATGACCCAGAAGGTAATTCAGATAAAGATGAAGGATCTGGAAAAAGAGCAGACCTTCGTCCCCGTTATGATGGATTTTCTGGAATGGTGCGGGGAAGACCCGGTCTTTTGCACCTGGGGCTCCCTGGATCTGACCCAGCTTCAGTTCAACATGCAGTATTACGGCATGAAGCCGCTGTCAGAAGGACCTATGGAATACCTGGATATTCAGAAGCTTTTCAGCCTCTATTTTGAAGACGGAAAAAGCAGAAGAGCCCTTGAGCATGCGGTGGACAAGCTCGAGCTTCAAAAGACCGACGATTTTCACAGAGCCGATAACGATGCAAAATATACGGCCTTTATATTTCAGAGGATAGAGAACAGGGATCTGGAAAAAAGGTTTTCCTACGATGTATTTCATAAGCCGGTGGACAAGGGCCATGAAGTATATACCATATTTGACGACTATTCCAAATATATTTCCAGGGAGTTTGACAATAAGGCGGTTGCTTTAAGGGATAAGGATGTTGCGCGCTGTATCTGCTATAAGTGCGGTCACATAGCAAAGAGGAGGATCAACTGGTTTTCGCTTAACAACAAGCACTACTACTGCCTGGCATACTGCAAGACCCACGGGTTTTTGCGCGGAAAAATCCGCATCAAAAAGGTGGATAACGGCAAAATATATGTCGTAAAGACCATAAAATGCATAAAAAGAGAAGATGTGGAAAATCTTTACGTGCAGGACGAAAAATCGAAGCTTAAGAAAAAATATTCAGCAGAGAATATGAATCCGAAGCCTCCTAAAAGTCAAAATCGTCGAACTCGGAAAAGTAGCGCCGTACCCTCTTCTTGATCCTTCTTCTGCGGTGACGGGAATTTCTTAAGAACCTTATCAGAGCGAAGACAGAGAAGAACAGGATTACGCAGCCTATAAAGATAAGGCTGATTATAATGATCTTTCTTACGCTCACAAAAACTACACCCTCGGTATTTTCATTTATGGTGTTGGCGGAGTTATCATTTTCCGCCACCTCCATATCCAGGGCATTTTCGCTGACCGGATCCCCGAATTCGAAGGTCTGGACGTTGGTATATATGTCTACAGTGGTCCCGCCCACATATTGATCCTCAAAGAAATACCGGATATTCGCAATGCTTTTAGGCTTGTCAGGATCCAGATCGTCATATGAAATAGTGGAATTCAGGTTGTCAAAGGTGGCATTTTTAGGAATTACACAAACGCCGCTTGTGTTAAGGGTCAGAAGCGGAGTGGAATTTCCGAAAATATCACTGTCCGTATCGAAGAAATCAGAGCTTGCTATATTGTATTCCGTCTCATTATCCGCAATATATTCCTTCTTAAAATTAGCGAAGCCATATTCAAAAAGATCGTGGGTGTCGGTGTACTGGTAGGGCTTTTCATCCCTCATTACAACGCAGACAAGCTTAAAGCCGTTTTTTTCGGCGCTGGATACAAGGGTCTGCCTGGCGGCATTCGTGTAGCCGGTCTTGCCCCAGGAAAGGTATTCGTAGGCGTACTGCTGCCCGGGATACATCTTATGGTGGTTTACCATGTCGAAGGTATCCGGCTGCGTGGCTGTTGCCTTTACGGAATATTTAGTGGTGCCCGCAATGCGCACAAGGGTATCATTGCTGTTGAAGGCCTTGGCTATAAGGGCAAGATCGTGGGCCGTTGTATAATGCTCGTCGTTGGGAAGACCGTTGGCGTTGGCAAAATGCGTATTTGTGCAGCCAAGCTCCTTTGCCCGGGCATTCATCATTTCGCAAAAGCCCTCAATCGAGCCGCCGACATGCTCCGCCACAGCGGAGGCGACTTCGTTGGCGCTAGCCAGCATTATGCAGTAAATGGCCTCTTCCATAGTGATCGACTGGCCCACATCCATACCGACATTGGAGGACCCTCTGTCTATGCCGAAGACAGCTTCCTTAGAAAAGGTGACCATTTCATCGAGGCTGGAATTTTCCAACGCAACCAGGCAGGTCAGTACCTTGGTCGTACTGGCGGGAAATTCAACCTTGTCCATATTTTTATTATAGAGAATAACTCCGGTATCTGCATCCATAAGACAGGCAGCCTCAGCAGCAATAGCAGGACCCTGCGGCCATCCCGGGATTTCGTTGGTCGTGACCGGAAGTGATTGATGCGCAGATATGACGTCATCCGCTGAAGGTGCTTCGGAGGCTTCATCGGCAAGAACAGTGATTATGTTTGAGAAGATAAAACTGGCGCACATCAAAAAGGTTAGGGAGAGGCGCAGCAATTTTTTTATCATATTTTTCATATTGTGATAGTATACTGAAGGATGTAACGGTCAAATTTGACCGCGGCATCATTGAATCATTGAAAAACTTTGTCCCTTATCATACACTATTTAGGTAAAATATGAAAGTGAGTCCTTTTAAATGCGTTTGAGAAATATTCCGGGAGCCAGAGAATTTGTCGCCGCGCACCCGCTTGTAATAACTGATTCCGGGGAGATCACCGAAGACTGGAGAGCTGTTTTCGGCAATGACAACCCCATACATATTGAGATAGGCATGGGAAAAGGCCGTTTTATAATAGATATGGCCGGACTTAACCCGGATGTCAACTATATAGGTATAGACAGATATGAAAGCGTTATGATAAAGGCCCTTCAAAAGCTGGACAAAATGGGAGATAAGGCTCCGCAAAATATAAGATTTATCCGAATGGATGCCGCGGAAATCCCGGATTTTTTCAAGGACAAGGAGATCGACAGGATATATCTTAATTTTTCGGATCCCTGGCCCAAGGAAAGACATTCCAAAAGGCGCCTGCAATCCAGGGAATATCTGCAAAGATATGACAGGATATTAAATGATGATGGCCGTATCGAGTTTAAGACGGATAATGCGGATCTCTTTGAATTTGCGGTTAAAGAGCTTAACGGCACGAATTGGAAGCTTCAGTATATTTCCAGGGACCTCCACAGCGATCC